>NZ_PQHY01000079.1:0-29533 GCF_003385175.1 Amycolatopsis ruanii | reverse complement strand
ACCGAGGCGTTAGCGATCTGGAACATCCACTACAACTACCATCGACCACACACTGCTGCCGGAGATCAGCCACCCGCGACCCGGCTCCACACCGGCGTCACCAATGTCACGGCCTCATACAGCTAGCGTCTCGGCGGCTCCGGGGAGGGGGCGGCTCGCGCTGGGGCCTGGTGGCGCTGAGTCACCGCAGAGCCGGCGCGGCGAGGGCCGGAGTGCGGCCACAGCCCTGCTGCCCATGGATGAGCGAGAGCGCCAAGCCACACTGATCCAAGGCGCTGTGAGTGCCCCGGTGGCCCCGACTGCGCCAGGGCCCGGCTCGCGCTGGGCCTTGGCGGCGCTGGGGCACCGCAGGGCAGGTGCGGCGCGGGCCGGAATGCGGCGCAGCCCCACCGCCCATGGATGAGCGAGATCACGCGTCCGGAACGGTCGAAGGCTCACCGGCCCCGACAACAGCGCGGGCCGGCTCGCCCCAGGCCCCAGCGGGACTGAGCCACCGCAGGGCAGGCACGGCGCCCGCGGCCGCAATGCGACCGCAGCCCAACCGCCTACGGACGAGGGAGAGCACCAAACGGCACGGAACGGTCGAATGCTCGGCAGCCCCGAGAGCAGCGCGGGCGCCGCTCGCCCCGGCCCCGGCGGTGCCGCCGCCACCCCCGGCGGGACGACGGCGGATCAGGTGAAGTCAGGGCGGCGACGTCAGGGCAGCGACTTCGAGCAGCGCACCATGCCCTGCGGCGTGGACACGGATCGCTCGCTGACGACGACGCCGTCCACGATGATCCGGCACGTCAGGGTGCCGCCGCCGGCGTTCTGCGCCGTCAGGCTGACGTACTGCTCCGCCCCCTGCGCCCCGGTCCGCTGCAGCGACACCGACCACGGCGTGTCCGTCTCCAGGACCTGCGCGATGCCCGACCCCTGCGCCACGTACGTCACGTTCAGCGCGCCCGCGCCACCGGCCAGCTCGTACGTCACGGCGTAGGACACCTGCGGCACCGGCGCGACCGGCGCCACCACCGGCGCACTGGCCCCGCTCAGCGAACCCACCGACGGGTCGGCGGACCGGTGCCCGGCGACGAGCAGCGAGGTGAGGCCGACCGTCAGGACCACTCCGAGCGCGGCGAACACCGCCATCGAACTGGCCAGCGGCCGCCGCGGTCCCGGGCCTGGGCCCGCGGTGGGAACAACACCCATGGCGTCGTCTTCTCTCGGCTCACCGCGCTTCCACCGAGCGCGTCAACCATTCCTCGCAAGCCGAGCGTCAATCGTTACCTTCCGGGAACCTGACCATCCGCTTTTCACCCGCTTGGGGTAGCGCGAACCGCTGACCTGCGGCTTCTACTCGCTCGTATCGTCCACACCGCCGGTTTCGACCGCCACGATCCCGGGCTGCTCGGCCAGTGTGGCGAGCAGGTCGTCGACGCGCCGCGGCCCGAGCAGGCGCATCCGCAGGTCGATCACCCGGCCGGTGTCGCGGCGGGCGGACAGCGCCTGCTCCACCGAATAGCCCGCGCGGGTCGCCAGCTCGAGGATCCGTCGCAGGACCCCCTCGCCGTCGCGGTAGGCCAGCCGCACCGTCGTCGTCGCCGGGCTCCGCCGCGTCAGCAGCCGCACCAGCGGCGGGTAGCCGTAGACCACCACGAAGTGCGCCGCCGTGACGACCAGCGCGAGCAGCGGCAGCCCGGCCGCGCAGGCGCATCCGACCGCGACGCTCATCCACACCACCGCGGCGGTGGTCAGGCCGCGCACCACGTCGCGGCGCACGAAGATCAGCCCGCCGCCGATGAACCCGATCCCGGACACGATCTGCGCCGCCACCCGCGACGGGTCCAGCACGATCCGCCCCGGCGCGAGCACGTCGGTGAACCCGTACTTGCTCACCAGGAGGAACAGCGCCGCCCCCACCCCGACCAGGGTGTGCGTGCGCAGCCCGGCGCTCTTCTGCTTCAGTTCGCGTTCCAGGCCGATCAGCGAGCACAGCACCAGCGCGAGCACGAGTTCGCCGACCTGCTGCCAGCCCTGGCCCGAGGGTTCGGACAACACCCGGCCAGGCTAGTGCCCGCTCTCCCGCTGACGCTCGGCCAGAAAGTGCGTTATGTCCTTTGTGGAGGGATAGAGTTCACGGTAGCGCGGGTAGAACCGGTCATAGACGTCCACCGCGGCAGGATCCGGGCGCACCGTGCTCGCCACCGGGTTCCAGCGCGCGATGTCCGGTTCCGCGCCGATCGCGACGGCCGCCAGGAACGCGTCGCCGAACGCCGCGCCGATCGTCTCGGCGGGCACCTGCTGGTCGGCGCCGGTCACGTCGCTGACGATCTGCGTCCACAGCCCGCCCTGCGTGCCGCCGCCGACCGCGACCAGGCGCCGCGCCACACCGCCCGAGTCGCGCATCGCCTCCAGGTTGTGCCGCACCCCGTAGGCGATGCCCTCCAGCGCCGCCCGGTAGATCTCGCCGATGCCGTGCGAGGTGGTCAGCCCGGCCAGCACCCCGCGCGCGTCCGGGTCGAACAGCGGCGTGCGTTCCCCCGCGAAGTACGGCAGCATCAGCAGTCCGCGGCTGCCCGGCGACACCTTCGCGGCCTCGTCGACGAGCGTGGCGAAGTCGCCGCCGACGAGACGGCGCAGCCAGTCGGTGATCGCGCCGGAGGTGGCCATCCCGGCGGCGAGCGAGTACGTGCCGGGGAACGCTCCGCACGTGGTCCACAGGCCGGTGTGCGGGCGCGGGTCGGCGAGCACCTGGATCAGGAACATCGTGGTGCCGTACATGACCATGGTGTCGCCGGGCTCGCTCACGCCGACGCTGGCGGCCTCGGCCCACGCGTCGACCGTGCCCGCGGTGACCGGAAGCCCCTGCGGCAGGCCGGTTTCCGCCGCCGCGGCCGCGCTCACGGTGGCGGCCACCTCGGTCGGCCACACCAGCCGCGGCATCTCGACCCCGGGCGCGCACAGGGCCGCCCAGTCCGCGGCCCAGTCCCCGGCGCGCAGGTCGTACATCGGGTCGCACTGGCTGGCCGAGTGGTGGTCCAGGACGTACTCGCCGGTCAGCCGGTGCACCAGGTAGGAACTGCACATCAGGAACAGCCGGGTCCGCCGGAACACCTCCGGCTCGTGCCGCGCGAGCCAGCGCCACTTCGGGCCGACCGCCTGCGACGACAACGCCGTCCCGGCGCGTTCCACAATGGACTCCGCGCCGAGTTCCGCGGTCAGCTCCTCGATCTCCCGCGAGGCGCGGGTGTCCACGCCGTACAGGATGGCCGGCCGCAGCGGCGCTCCGCCGGAGTCGGCGGGCAGCAGCACCGGGCCGATACCGCTCACCGCCAGCGCGGCGAGCTTCCGGTCGCCCGCGGCGGCGACCAGCTCACGGGTCAGCGCGAGGAAGTCCTGCCACCACACCGTTTCCGCGTCGTGCTCGACCCAGCCGGGGTGCGGGTGGGAGGTCTCGTGCGCCCGGGACGCGCGGGCGACGATCTCCCCGTCGCGGGTGACCAGGACGCCCTTCGAGCTGGACGTCCCGATGTCGATGCCGAGCAGCAGGTCAGCCACGGGACCACTCGTGCACTTCGACGCCGAGCAGGCCGGCCGCGGCGCGCAGCTCGGCGCGGTGGTCGCCGGGGATCGCGTGGATGTGGTTGGCCCCGAACTCGGACAGGAACGTCTCGGCGGGCGCGTCCAGCCGGGCCCAGGCGTGCGGCCACTCGGGGGTGGACTGGCGCATCAGCGCGTCGTTGGTCTCGTCGTCGTAGTTCTCGAACTCGCCCAGCATCAGCTGCAGACGGTACTCCCCCGCCCGCCGGGTGAGCCGCCCCAGTGTCATCTGCCCGGGCGCGGCGATGTGCTGCACGGACGCCCCGCCTGCCGGGAAGAAGAAGACCTCCGGGTAGAAGTGGACCTTGCGCAGGTTCTCCGCCGGGTCGTCGCTGCGCGCGGCGTACCAGGTGGCGTGCTGGCCGGAATTGCACAGGTCCCAGATGTCGCGATCGGCGTGGTAGTGGCGCACGTCGGCGAACAGCACCGGGTCGCCGGAGATCTCGTGCATGAGCTGCATGGTCAGCGCGCCGTCCATGTCCGCCTCGGTGGCGGTGACGTGCACCGGCTTGGGGCCGTTCCAATCGTAGGGGTCGTTGAGGAAGGCCTCGGTGACGTCCATCGTGGCGAAGTGCTCGGTCAGCTCGGGCTGGCCCTTGATACCGGAGAAGTCCAGCTTGCGCTCGTCGATGATGTCCCGGATCGCCAGGTACGACCGGATCTGCCGCTCCAGCAGCTCGGGCGTGAGCTTCCGCCCGTCGTAGTGGACGCCGCCCGCGTGCTCCTCGATCCACCGGCGCGCCTTGGCCGCCTCGCCCACGTCGGCCTTCTCCGCGCGCAGCACCAGCTCGTACTGGTCGATCTCCTCGACGTCGACGCCGAACTGGCGCATCCACTGGTCGGTGTTGGCGACCGCGGTGTTCATGCCCATCGGGCGCCCGCCGAAGCGGCCGAAGGTCGACCCGCGCAGCGACGCGACCGCCGCCGCGGCCCGCGCGTGCGCGCCCACCCGCGCGGCCAGGTCCGCGTCGTCCGGCGCGCCCCACAGCCGGGTGTGGGCGCGGCCGATCTGGTCCAGCGCCCCGCCCGCGGCGAGCATGCCGACCAGGCCCGGTTCGGTGGGATCGGTGCTCGCGACCAGGATCAGCGGGCTGCGGGTGGCGTCCGCGGCGAGCATCGTGAAGTGCGGGAAGCTCCACACCGCGTAGTAGAAGATCGTGACGTCCACCCCGTCGGCGGCGACCTCGCGCGCCACCGACGTGGCCAGCGTGTTGGTGGCGACCAGGTCACTGCCCGCGACCACCTCGTGCCCGGCCGAGGCGAGCGACCGCACGAGCGCGTCCTGTTTGGACTGGAGGAACCGGGCGTTGCGCGCGTGCACATGGTCACGCCCGTCGGAAATGCTGATCACACCGATGCGGGCCACGCTGCCTCCTAGGGCGGGTAATCGATTACTCAAGACGCTATTCTGGAGCCCGGACGGTGTCAATACCACCACGGGTCCACCGCGTGAGCGGCACGGGAGACGGGAGGTCGCGGTGGCGACCATCAGCGATGTGGCGCGGCGCGCCGGGGTGTCCACGGCCACCGTGTCGCGGGCGCTGAACGGCGTGTCCACAGTGGATCCGGCGCTGGTCGTCCGGGTGCGCGCGGCCGCCGAGGAGCTGGGCTACCAGCCCAACGGGCTCGCCCGGAACCTGCGCCGCCAGGAGACCGCGGTCCTCGCGCTCATCATCTCCGATGTGGAGAACCCGTTCTTCACCGCGATCGCGCGGGGCGTCGAGGACGTGGCGCAGACGGCCGGTTACTCCGTGGTGCTGTGCAACTCCGACGAGAGCGCCGAGAAGGAGCGCCGCTACATCGACGTGGCGCTGCAGGAGCGGGTGGCCGGGGTGGTCATCTCGCCGACCGACGAGTGGGCCGGGGTGGAGATGCTGCTGGGGCGCGGCACGCCGGTGGTCGCGGTGGACCGGCCGCTGCGGGCGGGAACCGGCGACCAGGTGCTGGTCGACAGCCGAGCGGCGGCGCGGGCGGCGACCGAGCACCTGCTGGCGGCGGGTTACCGGCGGATCGGGTGCGTGACCGGGCCGAAGGGGGTGCGCACGGCGGACGACCGGCTCGCCGGGTACCGGGACGCGCTGGGGCGGCGCAGGCGGCGCGAGCGGCGGGCGGAGTACCGGGCGGCCGGCGGCGAGGCGGCGACGCGGGAACTGCTGGCCGCCGCGGAGCCGCCGGACGCGTTGCTGGTCGCCAACAGCGCGATGGCGATCGGCGTGCTGGAGACGCTGCGGGCGGAGGGCCTGCGGCTGGGGCGGGACGTCGGGGTGGTGGCCTTCGACGACGTCCCGTGGGCGACGCTCATCGACCCGCCGCTGACGGTGGTGGCGCAGCCGGCGTACGAGATCGGGGCGGAGGCCGCGAGGCTGCTGCTGGCCCGCATCGCCGACGGCTCGCTCCCCCCGACCGCGACGACGCTGGAGGCGCGGCTCATCGAGCGGGGCAGCAGCCACCGCGGGTGAGGGCGGTTCTTTCCGGGGGAGTCTTGGCGGGGCAACGCGGCGCCGGATCGGCCATCCCGGCGCCGCGAGCCGTAGCCGCCGCCCCACCCCGAGCCGGGCGGCGACCCGCGCTTCAGGAACCGCCGTTCAACTCCGCGTACGTGGCGGCCGCGTTCTCCTTCGTCACCAGCTTGGTCGGCAGGGTCTGCGTCTTCGGCACCTGACCGCAGTCCACCAGGATGGTCTTCGCCGCCGCGATCGCCTCCTTGCCGCCCGTCGGGTAGAGGAACGTCGCCGACAGACGGCCCGCCTCGACCGCCTTCAGGCCGCCCGATTCGATCGGCAGGCCGTCGATCCCGGTGATCGGCAGGTCGGGCCGTCCGGCGTTCGCGGCGGCGATCCGCGCGCCCTCGCCCATCGGGTCGTTGTGCGAGTAGATCGCCTGGATGTCGGGATTGGCCTTGAGGATCGCGTCGGCCTGCTGCTGGCCCTTGTCCCGCAGCCAGTCGCCGTCCTGCGCGGCCACGATCTCGATCCGCGAACCCTGGATGCCCTGCACGAACCCGTCGTGCCGCTCCCGCGCCGGGGTCGACCCGGCCAGCCCGCGCAGCTCGCCGATCTTGCCGCCACCGGGCAGCAGCACGTTCTTGAAGTACTCGCCGGCCTGCCGTCCGATGTCGACGTTGTCCGCGCCGATGAACGACGTGTAGGCGTCCCCGTCGACCTTGCGGTCCAGCACCAGCACCGGAATCCCCTTGTCGTAGGCGCGTTTCACCGGCGCAGTGAGCGGCGTCGCCTCGTTGGGGCTGATGATGAGCAGGTCGATCTGCTGGGTGAGGAAGTTGTCGACCTGCTCGACCTGCTTGGAGTTGTCCTGCGCGGCGTCGGCGAAGTTGACGGTGAACTGCGGCACCGACGCGGCCGCCGCGCGGATGTCGTCGTCCATCCGCTGCCGGTACGGTTCGGCGACGTTCGCCTGGCTCATCCCGATCGTGTACTGCCCGTCGGCGCCGCACCGCTCCGGCGCGCCCTGCGCACCGGTGCCGCTGCCGGAGTTCTCGTTCGTGGTGCCGCACGCCGCGAGCAGCAGGCACGCGCCCACCGCCGCCAGGCCACGGGACTTCCGCATGATTCTTCCCCTCTCGTCAGGAAACCGATGCCGGGCGCAGCCGTTGCAGCCCCGCGGCGAGCACGATGACCAGGCCGATCACGAGCAGCTGGACGTTGGAGTCCACGTTGTTCAGGCCCAGGATGTTGCGCAGCACGCCCACCAGCAGCGCGCCGGCCACCGTGCCGACCACCGAACCGCGCCCGCCCATCAGGCTGGTGCCGCCGATGACCACGGCGGCGATCGCGTCCAGTTCGTACATCGCGCCGTCGTTGGGGCCGCCGAAGTTGAGCTGCCCGGCGTGCACGATCCCGGCCAGCGCGGCCAGCAGCCCGCACAGGCCGAACACGACGATCTTGACCCGCTTGACCGGCACCCCGGACAGGCGCGCGGCCTTCTCGTTCCCGCCGATGGCGTAGACGTGCCGGGAGAACGCGCTGACCCGCAGCAGCACCACCGCCAGCGCGGCGACCACCAGGAAGATCAGCGCGGGGATCGGCACCAGCCCGTTGAACGTGCGCTCCCCCAGCAGCGAGAACGTCTCGGGCGCCTGGCCCGGCCCGTCGCCGTAGGTGATCGACACGCCCTGCCCGCCGGACCAGATCCGCGCCAGCCCGCGCGCGATCTGCATGCCGGCCAGGGTCACGATGAACGCCTGGATGCCGAACGAGGTGATCGCGAACCCCTGCAGCAGGCCGAACCCGAGCCCGATCGCGAGCACCGTGAGCACCGCGGGCACCAGGCCGAGGTCGTTCTCGGTGAGCAGCACCGCCGAGCCGACGCTGGCCAGGCCGAGCACCGACCCGACGGACAGGTCGATGCCGCCGATGAGGATCACCAGCGTCATCCCGACGGCGAGGATCCCGATCTCCGACATCGAACGCACGACGTTGAACAGGTTGCCCGAGTCCAGGAACACCAGCTCGCCGTTCTTGCTCGGCGAGTACACCACCGCCGCGATGAACACCAGCACCAGGCCGAACAGGCTCTGGAACCGGAACAGCGTCGCCAGCAGGCCGCCGCCGGGGTGGGCCAGGTCCGGCAGCGCCTCCACCTTGGTCATGACGTCCCTTCCGCCACCAGGTCCTCGACGGCCCCCTCGCCCATCGAGAACGCCAGCAGCTCCGCTTCTCCCGCGCTCGCCGTGTCCAGTTCCCGCACGGCACGCCCGTCCCGCAGCACGACCACGCGGTGGCAGACGCCGATCAGCTCGGCCGGTTCCGACGACGCGAGCAGGACCCCCACGCCCCTGCTCGCCGCCTCGCCGAGCAGCCGGTAGATCTCGGCCTTCGCCCCGACGTCCACCCCGCGCGTCGGCTCGTCCAGCAGCAGCAGCGCCGGATCGGTGAGCAGGCCGCGCCCCAGCACGACCTTCTGCTGGTTGCCGCCGGACAGCGACCCCACCGGATCGCGCAGCGAGGAGAGTTTGACGCCGAGGCGGTCGACCATCTCCTTCGCCGCGCCGCGTTCCCGCCGACGGGGCACCACACCCGCCCGCGCGATGCGGTCCACAATGGACAGCACCGTGTTGGCGAGCACGGAGTGCTCCAGCGCCAGCCCGGCGATGCGCCGGTCCTCCGGCACGAACGCGATCCCCAGCCGCAGGGCGGCGCGCGGGCCGCGCGGGCGGATCTCCTCGCCGCGCAACAGAATCCGCCCGGACCAGCGTCCCCCGACGCCGTAGATGGTCTCGAGCAGCTCCGTGCGGCCGGCGCCGAGCAGCCCGGCCACGCCGACGATCTCGCCGCGCCCCACGGTCAGGCTGATCCCGGCCGGATCGCGCCGCCCGGGCCGGCGCGACGTCACGACCAGGTCTTCGACGCGCAGCAGCTCCTCCCCCGCCGCCGCGCCGTCACCGGTGCGGAACATCGATTCGACCGGCCTGCCGACCATCGCCTCGGACGCCTGCTGCGCGGTCATCGCCCGCGCGTCGAACTCCGCCACGACTTCGCCGTTGCGCAGCACGGTCGCCCGGTCGGCCACGCGGCCGATCTCGTCCATCCGGTGCGAGATGTAGACGACGCCGGCGCCGCCGCGGCGCAGTTCGGCGATGACGGCGAACAACCGGTCGATTTCCGGTGCGGACAACGCGGACGTCGGCTCGTCCATCACGATGATCCGCGCGTCCAGCGACAACGCCTTGGCGATCGTGACGAGCTGCTGCTCCCCGGTGCGCAGCTGCTCCACCGGGCGGCGCGGGTCGAGGGCGATGCCGATCCGGTCCAGCAGCCGCGCGGTTTCGCGCACCATCCGGCGGCGGTCGATCGTGCCCAGGCGGGTGCGCGGCTCGCGGCCCAGGAACACGTTCTCGGCGACCGGCAGGGCCGGGACGAGGTCGAGTTCCTGGTGGATCATCGCCACCCCGGCGCGCTGCGCGTCGGCGGGCCGGGCGAACTTCACGGGCACGCCGTCGATGCGGATTTCCCCGCGATAGCCGCCGACCTCACCGGAGAGAACCTTCATCAGAGTCGACTTGCCCGCGCCGTTTTCCCCGAGCAACGCGTGCACTTCCCCGGCACGGACAGTGAAATCGACGTCACGCACCGCGTGGACCCCGCCGTAGGACTTGCTCACCCCGGCCAGCTCGACCAGGGGCGACCGCGGGTCCGCGTCCATCTGGCCCCCTCGCCACGCTGCGAGAAATCGATTACTTGGCCGAACCTAGAGTGACCTGCGGCACATGTCAAGAGTGGACCGGAATGTGTCCTCTGCGGACAGTTTCCCCCAGGGCGCACGAACCCGCACGCCGACGGCTATGCTGATGCCCATGACGGTCGCGCTGGAGAACGTCCTCGCCAAGGCGGGCCTCCGCATCGACGCCGCGGACTTCCTCACGCTGGTCGAGGACGCCGCGCGCCGCCTCGCCCCGCCGAACCCGGACCCGTCGTCCTTCTTCTCGGCAGGGCAGCGGGCCGCGCTCGCCGAGGCCGGGCTCGATCTGTCGCCCCGGCGTGACGACGAGCCGGACAGCCGCGCGCCGTCGGTCGCCGCGCACGCGGTGCTGGCCGAATCCGCCCTCACGGTCGCCGAGGCCGCGCGGCTGCTGGGCGTCGATCCGAGCCGGATCCGGCACAAGCTGGGCGAGCGCCGCCTGACCGGCTGGAAGGACCAGGGCGGCTGGCGGTTGCCTGCGTGGCAGTTCAGCGAACGGGGCGCCCTGCCCGGGCTCGAGGTCGTGCTGGCCGCCGTGCCGGACGACCAGCCCGCGCTGGTCGTGGCCGCGTTCATGAACACCGCGCAGGCCGACCTGGAGATCGGCGGACGCCCCGTCACCCCCCGGCAGTGGCTGCTGGCCGGGGGCGACCCGGCGCCGGTCGCCGCGCTCGCCGCCACCCTCGGCACCCCGTTCTGAGGTCGCATCACCTCTCATGGCACGTCTGCCACTCCCGCCGTCGCGGGCCGAACTCCTCGCTGCCCTGCGCCCGGAAACCGACATCGTGCGCGTGCCGCCGGCGCAGCGGCTGGTCCGGATCTTCAGCGCCGGCGGCAACCACCCGCAGCGGTGGAACACGTTCCGCTACACCGGGCCGCTGCCGCACGGCCGGTTCGACCCGCAGCCGCCCGGCCGGGACGGGGGCGCGGTCACCGATCCGGGGCAGGGGGTGCTGTACTTCGGGCTGACCGTGCGGACCAGCGTGGCCGAGGTGTTCCAGACGACGTCGCTGGTCGACCGCAAGACGCGCGTGCCGCGGCTGGTCGTGGTGCGCCCGACGCGGCCGCTGAGGCTGCTCGACCTGACCGGCCTGTGGCCGACGCGGGTCGGGGCGTCGCAGGAGATCTCGAGCGGGCCGAAGAAGATCACGCAGGCCTGGGCGCGGGCGATCCGCGCGGCGTTCCCCGAGCTGGACGGGCTGTGGTACCGCTCGTCGATGGACGGCGGGCACCCCGCGCTGTGCCTGTGGGACCCCGCGGTCGCCGAGGCGCTGCCGCTGGCGCCGGACGTGCTGCTGCCGCTGGACCACCCCGGGCTGGACGTGCCGCTGGGCCGGGTCTGCGAGGAGCTGAACTACGTGCTGCTGAACTGAAGGGCACGGGAGTAGCGGATTTCCGGGGTCGGCGCGCCGCCGATGTGGGCGTCCTTGGTCACCTCGTCGCAGGCCCAGCCGGTGCGCTCGTAGAACCGGCGGGCACCGGGGTTGTCCCGGAACACCCAGACCACGGCGTGGCGGAACCCCTCCGCGGCCAGATGCGCCAGGCCCGCCTGCTGCACGGCGGAACCCGCACCGGAGCCGTGGAACTCCGGTGCGGCGTACAACGACGCCAACTCGCCGGTGAGCATGCCGGGCACCGGGTCCCGGTCGTCACGCGCCGGGACCACCGTCGCGTAGGCGGCGATGGTCCCGCTCTCGGTCACCGCGACCCAGGTGGCTCCAGGGCCGGGGAGGCCGAGCCGGGCGCGGAAGCGCTCGACCCGGTCCTCGGCCCGCAAGCCGTCCAGGTGCGCGTCGGGGACGATCCCGCGGTAGGCGGAGCGCCAGCACTCGAGTTGATCCGGGCCAGCGTCTCCGCCTCGGTGACCGGCGCCCGCCACGTCGCCCATCGCCTCGTCACAGGTGGCGCGACCACCACTCCAGGATCGCGTCGAAGCGTTGCACCCGGTGGCGCGGCTTGCCCGAGCGGCTCAGCTCGTGGCCCTCGCCCGGGAAGAGCAGCATCTCCACCTCCGTGCCGGTCCGCTTGAGCTCCACGAACAGCCGCTGCGCCTGTTCGACCGGGCAGCGCCAGTCGTGCTCGGAGTGCACCACCGCGAACGGGATGCGGATCTGCGACGCGTACGTGAGCGGGCTCCGCTCGCGCTGCACCACCGGGTCCGC
This sequence comes from Amycolatopsis ruanii, assembly GCF_003385175.1. NCBI lineage: Bacteria > Bacillati > Actinomycetota > Actinomycetes > Pseudonocardiales > Pseudonocardiaceae > Amycolatopsis > Amycolatopsis ruanii. Next base: position 17,591 of record NZ_PQHY01000079.1, on the reverse strand, counting down.
GCCGACGTACGCCTCCGTGAAGAACCAGCCGATGTCCGAGCTGCCGGTGAACGAGTCCCACGCGTTGACGGCCCGCTCGCTCCACGCGGCGCGGAACCGCGAGCCGTGGTGGGCCGCCAGCCACGTCGTCATGAACCCGCCGTACGAGCCGCCCATCACGCCGACCCGCGAGGAGTCCAGGTCGTCCCGCGCCAGGGCCGCGTCCAGCAGCGCCAGCACGTCGTCGACGTCCACCGTGCCCAGGCCGTGCACGATCGCCTGCCCGTGGCTCTCGCCGTAGCCGGCCGACCCGCGCGGGTTGCCCATCACCACGGCGTACCCGGCCGACGCGTACACCTGCGCCTCGTCGAACAGGCCCCAGTCGTAGGCGGCGAACGGGCCGCCGTGCACCACGAGCAGCACCGGGTGCGGGCCCTCGCCCTCGGGCCGCACCAGCCAGCCGTGCACCGGGTACCCGTCGGGCGCGGTGGTGGTCAGCTCCTCGACCGGGCGGAGCCCCGACTCCCGCACCGGCTTCGAGAAGTCCGTGAGCACCCGCTCGGACCGCCCGTCCAGCAGCACGACCTCACCGGAGCTGTCCGGCCGCGCCACGACCGCCGCGATCCGCTCCTCGTGCACCGCGAACGACCGCACCGCGCTCCGCCCACCCAGCAGCCGGCCAGGGCCGTCCAGCGGCGCCCGGTCGGCGTCGCGGGGCACCGCCCGCAGCTCGACGGCGCCGCGGTTGAGCACGGTCACCAGGATTTGGTCGCGGAACGGCGCCGGCGGCACGTCGGTCGTGCAGCACACCGATTCCGCGTCGGTCAGGCGCCGCGGCTTGGCCGGCTCACCGTCGGCGGGCAGCTCCGCCGACCACAGGCCGACGTTGCGCGCCACGACGTGCGGCCAGGTGAACTCCGGGCCGTAGAAGCACACGGTGCCGTCGGGGAACACGGCGGGCTTGGCGGCGCTGCCCGCGGTCCGCACCGCCAGCACCGGCTCGCCGCCGCCGGCTGGCACCAGATAGAGGTCGCTCTCCTCGGTGTCGGCGCCGCCCCACTCGCGGGGCGCGACGACCAGCAGGGCCGAGCCGTCCGGCAGCCACGCGGGGTCGGACACGTCGGCCCGGTCGTCGGTCAGCGGCTCCGGCTCCCCCGGATCGGTGGTGTCGGTGGTGTCGATGACGAACAGCCGCCGCGGCCGGTCCCGCAGGAAGCCGACGTCGTCGAGCCGGTAGTCGTACCGGGTGATCCGGCGCGGCGCCTCCGCGTCCGGTTCGAGGACCTCACCGTCCTCGTCCGGCGCGCCGTAGCGGCCCGCTTCGGGCAGGCGCGCGGTGAAGGCGATGCGGCGGGAGTCCGGCGCCCACACCGGGACGCCGCCGCCGGGCGGCAGCTCGGTGAGGCGCCGGGCGTCACCGCCGTCGGCGGGCATCACGTGCAGCTGCGGCTTGCCGCCGTTCGCGCGCAGGAAGGCCACCCAGCGGCCGTCCGGGGAGATCGCGGGATCGGTGTCCCGCTCGCCGTGGGTCCACTGCCGGGCCGCCCCGCCGTCCGGGGCGGCCCGCCACAGCGAACCGCGATAGGTGTTGCCGCCGAGGTCGGGGGTGGTGACCGCGGTCAGCAGCAGGGTGCCGTGCAGCGCGGGAGTGCCGGGCACGGCGAGGAGTTCGAGATCCGAGGGACGCATGCCCCCGAACCTACCGGATTTCGTTAGCCTCGCTAAGAGCCTGCGACGCGGACTTCTTCTCGTCCTTCTTGGCCTTGGCCAGGCTGAGCAGCGTGGTGACGGTCAGGACGGCCACGATCACACCCAGCGAAACCCAGTTGTTGATGTCCAGCCAGTCCGGCACCGCGTGGTACTCGTGCAGCGCGTGCAGGATCAGCTTGGCGCCGATGAAGCCGAGGATGACCGCCAGCCCGTAGGACAGGTAGACCAGCTTGTTCACCAGGCCGCCGAGCAGGAAGTACAGCTGCCGCAGGCCCATCAGCGCGAACGCGTTGGCGGTGAACACCAGGAAGGCCTCCTGGGTGATGCCGAAGATCGCCGGGATCGAGTCGACCGCGAACAGCAGGTCGGCGCTGCCGATGGCCACGATCACCACGAACATCGGGGTGAGCCAGCGCTTGCCGTCGCGCTTGATGCTCATCTTGTGCCCGTGGAAGTCCTCGGTGACCGGGTAGACCTTGCGCACCCACCGCACCACCGCGTTCTCGTGGTACTCCTCGTCGTGGTCGTTGCCGCGCACCATGCTGATGGCTGTCCACACCAGGACCGCGCCGAACAGGAAGAACACCCACACGAACTGGGCGATGAGCGCGGCGCCGACGGCGATGAACACGCTGCGCATGGCGAGCGCGAGCAGGATGCCGATCAGCAGCACGCGGTGCTGGTGGATCGCCGGCACCTTGAACGAGGCCATGATGACCATGAAGATGAACAGGTTGTCCACCGAGAGCGAGTACTCGGTGATGTACCCGGTGAAGAACTCGACGCCGTAGTCGTGGCCGGCGAGGACCCAGACGCCGATGCCGAACAGCACGGCGCAGCTGACGTAGAAGACGACCCACTTGGCCGCTTCCTTGGTGGTGACTTCATGTGGCTTCCGGTCGACGATCACCAGGTCGATCGCGATCAGCACGAGCAGGCCTGCGACCGTGGCGATCCACAGCCACACGGGGACATTCATCTACGCATTACCTCCGGTTAGCGCGCAGCAGCAGCTAGCCGGAGGTCTCTTCCGCCGGTGGATCCGGCCGGCGGTGCCGGGTGCCCCGAAGGACCACCGTGCTGACGACACCGCCGCGAAGGAATACTCCCCTCCACGTCGTATCCATCTTTCCTGATCAACGGGACGAACACCACCTTAGGTAACCCTCATCACCCGGCTCCCTTGATCACGACCCGCGCCGGGACGTTCTCAGGAAAGCTCCCATACGGTTTCGGTGTGCCCCGAATCCCGCTCCCGCACACGCGCCGGTCCCGGACCGTCACCCTCGCGGTGGTCGTCCTGCTGGTGGCCGCCGCTGTGCTCGTCTGGACCCGCTCGTCGAGCGAGCCCCCGGCGGTGCCGGCGCAGGAGGCCGTCCTCGACGTGCCCGCCGCGCCCGGCGCCACCGCGACGGTCAGCCTGGACACCACGCTCTACCTGCCGGAACGCACGCCCGCCCCGGCGGTCCTGCTGCCGCACGGGTTCGGCGGCGACAAGAACAGCGTCGCCGGGGACGCCCAGGAGCTGGCGCGGCGCGGGTTCGTGGTGCTCACCTACTCGGCGCGCGGCTTCGGCCGCAGCACCGGCGAGATCGGGCTGAACGACCCGGACTTCGAGGTCGCCGACGCCGCCCGGCTGGTCGACTGGCTCGCCACCCGCCCGGAGGTCCGCCTCGACGGTCCCGGCGACCCGCGGGTCGGCGTCCTGGGCGCCTCCTACGGCGGGGCGCTCGCGCTGCAGCTGGCCGGGCGGGACAAGCGGGTCGACGCGATCACGCCGATGATCACCTACAACGACCTGGCCCAGGGGCTGACGCCCAACGCGGCCGCGGCGGCCCCGCCCGCCGCCGGAACGCCCGCGGCGGGCGCGTTTTCACCCGGTGGGGTGTTCAAGAAGTCCTGGGCCGGGCTGCTCTTCTCGGCGGGCACGTCGTCCTCCGGCACCGGCGGCCTGGGGGCCGAGGCGCCCGAGCCCGGCCAGGAGACCGACGACACCCAGACCGCCGGGACCACCGGCGGGGGCGGCTCGGCGGCCGCGGCGCAGCTCCCCCAGCAGGCGCCGGGGCAGCTCGGCGCGACGACGTGCGGCCGCTTCACCGCCGAGATCTGCCGCGCCTACGCCGACCTGGCCACGACCGGCACGGTGAGCCCGCGGGTCGCGGCCCTGCTGCAGCGCCTGTCCCCCGCGGCCGTCACCGGGAACATCACCGCCCCGGCCCTGCTGGTCCAGGGCGAGGCCGACACGCTGTTCGGGCTCGACCAGTCCGACGCCACCGCCCGGCAGATCACCGCGGCGGGCGGGCAGGTGCAGCAGGTCTGGTACACCGGCGGGCACGACGGCGGCCGTCCCGGCCCGCAGCTGCGCGCCAAGATCGGCGACTGGCTGTGGTTCCAGCTCACCGGCGAGGGCGGCAACCCGTTCAGCGGGTTCTCCTACGACGTGCAGGGCTCGCTGCGCGCGTCCGGCTCGCCGTCGGTGCGCACGGTCGACGCCGGCGAGTACCCGGCGCAGGCGCCGCGGCGCACGCTGCCGCTCACCGGCGACGAGCAGACGATCGTCAACCCGCCCGGCGGCACGCCCGCCGCGGTCAGCGGGATCCCCGGCCTGAACGGCCTGGTCAGCGGCTCGTCGCGGCTGTCCGGGCTGTTCAGCATCGACCCGCCCGGCCAGTCCGCGCGCTTCACCTCCGCGCCCGTCGATTCGCAGCTGCTGATCACCGGCTCGTCGACGGTCCGGCTGCGGGTGTCGGGCACCGGCGAGGCGGTGCTGTTCGTCAAGCTCTACGACCTCAACCCGGACGGCACCCGCACGCTGCCGGCGAACGCGATCGCGCCGATCCGGGTCGCGATCCCGGCGTCGGGCACCGCCGAGGTGACCGTGACGCTGCCCGGGATCGTGCGGCCGGTCGAGGCCGGGCACGCGCTGCAGCTGGTGGTCACGACCACCGACCAGGCGTACGCGACCCCGGTGGCCCCGGCGGCGTACCGGGTGGCGCTGGCCGACCCGGCGGTGTCGGTGCCGGTCGTGCCGGGCAACGCGGTCGGCGGCGGGTGGCCGGTCGGCACGCTGATCGGCATCGCCGTCACGCTCGCGATCGCCGCGGCGGTCGCGGCGCTGGCCGCGGTGCGCCGGCGGCGGTCGCACCAGGCCGATCCGGAGCTGGCGCAGGTGCCGCTGGTGATCGACGGGCTGACCAAGGCCTACCCGGGCGGGCTGACCGCGGTCGACGACCTGTCCTTCCGCGTCGAACCGGGCCAGGTGCTCGGCCTGCTCGGGCCCAACGGCGCGGGCAAGACCACGACCCTGCGCATGCTGATGGGCCTGATCACCCCCACCGCCGGGGAGATCAGGGTGTTCGGCCACCGCGTCACACCGGGGGCGCCGGTGCTGTCCCGGATCGGGTCGTTCGTCGAGGGCTCCGGGTTCCTGCCGCACCTGTCCGGCACGGCGAACCTGCGCCTGTACTGGGACACCACCGGGCGCCCGATCGAGCAGGCGCACCTGGAGCTGGCGCTGGAGATCGCCGGGCTCGGCAGCGCCGTGCACCGCAAGGTCCGCACCTACAGCCAGGGCATGCGGCAGCGGCTGGCGATCGCGCAGGCCATGCTCGGGCTGCCGGAGCTGCTCGTGCTCGACGAACCGACCAACGGGCTCGACCCGCCGCAGATCCACCAGATGCGCGAGGTGCTGCAGCGCTACGCCGCGACCGGCCGGACCGTGGTGGTCTCCAGCCACCTGCTGGCCGAGGTCGAGCAGACCTGCACGCACGTCGTGGTGATGCACCGCGGCCGGCTGGTGGCCGCGGTCGAGGTCGGCGACATCGTGGCCGCCGGCGGCGAGGCCACCTTCCGGGTCGACCGGCCCGAGGCGGCGGCCGACGCCCTGCGCGGGGTGCCCGGGGTGTCCGGTGTGGACGTCGAAGGCAGCCTGGTGCACGCCGACCTGGACGGCATGCCGCGTGCCGACGCGGTCGCGGCGCTGGTCCGGGCCGGGGTCGCGGTCGAGCAGGCCGGGCCGCGACGACGGCTGGAGGACGCGTTCCTCCAGCTCGTGGGAGAGGAAACGTCATGAGCGAGAACGGGGTCCACACCGATCCCGCGGCCCTGGACGAGCTGACCGACGCCGCCGAGCACACCCACTCCGGGGTGGGCGCGGACGGCGCGGTCGAGGGCTACCGGCCGGGGCGCACGCTGCGGCTGGGCGTCGAACTGCGGCGCCAGCTGCGGCGGCGGCGCACCCAGCTGGTGCTCGGGTTCGTCGTGCTGCTGCCGTTCATCCTGGTGCTGGCGTTCGAGATCGGCGAGTCCAGCCCGAACCGGCGCTCCGGCGGGTTCGTCGACCTGGCGACGGCGAGCGCGCCGAACTTCGTGGTGCTGGCGCTGTTCGTGTCCGGGACGTTCCTGCTGCCCACGATCGTGGCGTTGTTCTTCGGCGACACGATCGCCAGCGAGGCGTCCTGGTCGAGCCTGAAGTACCTGCTGGCGATCCCGGTGCCGCGGCACCGGCTGCTGCGGCAGAAGGCGATCGCGTCCGGGCTGCTGTCGGTGGTGGCGCTGGTGCCGCTGGCCGTGGTGGCGCTGGTGGCCGGGCTGATCTTCTACGGCGCCGGGGACGCGGTGAGCCCGACCGGGGACGCGATCCCCTTCGGGCAGAGCCTGATCGCGATCGGGCTGTCCGCGGTGTACGTGGTGATCCAGCTGGCGTGGGTGGCGGGGCTGGCGCTGCTGCTGTCCGTGCTCACCGACGCGCCGCTGGGCGCGGTCGGCGGGGCGGTGCTGGCGGCGATCCTGTCGCCGATCCTCGACCAGATCACCGCGCTGGGCACGCTGCGCAACTACCTGCCGACGCACTACTCCTACGGGTGGATGGACCTCATCGCCACCGACATCGACTGGACGAACATGGCCGCCGGGGTGCTGTCCGCGGTGATCTACGCGACCGTGTTCGCGCTGCTGGCCGCGCGCCGGTTCGCCACGAAGGACATCACGAGCTGATTTCCCACTACGGTGGGGCGATGACGACGATCGAGGTGGACAAGGCCGGCGACGTGGCCGTGCTGAAACTGGCCCACGGCAAGGCGAACGCGCTGGACACCGAGTTGTGCCGGGAGCTGGTGGCGCGGCTGGAGGAGGCCGAGCTCGGCGGGGCGAAGGCCGTGGTGCTGACCGGGCGGGACGGGATGTTCTCCGCCGGGGTGGACCTCAAGCGGGTCTCGGCCGGCGGGGCGCCCTACGTCCGGGAGTTCCTGCCCACGCTGTCGGACGCGTTCCTGGCGCTGTTCGGGTGGCCCGGGCCGGTCGTCGCGGCGGTGACCGGGCACGCGATCGCGGGCGGGGCGGTGCTGGCGGCGGCGTGCGACCGGCGGATCCTGAACGCGCAGCGGGGCCGGGTCGGGGTCACCGAGCTGCTCGTCGGGGTGCCGTTCCCGTTGGTGGCGCTGGAGATCCTGCGGTGCGCGTACGGGACGGAGCGGTTGCCGGGGCTGACGTTCCTGGGCGAGACCTACGCCGGACCGGAGGCGCTGGGCCGGGGCCTGGTGGACGAGCTGGCCGCGCCGGAGGAGGTGCTGCCGAGGGCGATCGAGGTGGCGACGCGGCTGGCGGCGGTGCCGGCGGAGGCGTTCCGGCACACGAAGGCGCAGATCCACCGGCCGTTCGACGAGCGGATCGGCGAGCAACGCGCCGGAGACGACGCGCACGTCGAGCGGGTGTGGTCGGCGCCCTCGTCACTGGCCGCGATCGAGGAGTACGTGCGCACCACCCTGGGCGGGTAGGGCTTCCCCCTGCGGCGGCGGGCAGCCGGGCCGGCGCGGCTCCAGGGTGATGGTTCGAGGCGGTCCTGCGTTCCGCAGGCTGCCGGGTCCGGCGCCCCGGCCGCGCGGAGCCGCGACAGCGGGCTTCCCCCGGCCGGGCAGCGGTGGTCCCGCCCAACCCGGCGGCCGCGGGCAGCCCGGCTGCCCGCGGCCAAGGCAGCCCAAGCCCTTCGGCCGGGCCGTCCAGCCGCTGGGCGGCCCGGCCGCCCGTCCGCCCAGCGGCCTAGTAGTCCGCGGTTCCGCCAGCCAGCGGCCCGACGGGCCAGCTGCCCGCCTGCCCGGACACCAGCCGCCCAACCGGCCCCTCGGGCGAGCGCCCTACTTCAGGCCGGCCGCGTCCATTCCTCGTAGTTCCTTCTTCAGCTCCGCGATCTCGTCGCGGAGGCGGGCCGCCAGCTCGAACTGCAGGTCGCGCGCGGCTTGCATCATCTGGTCGGTCATCTGCTGGATCAGGTCGGCCAGCTCGGCGCGTGGCATGCCCGCCACGTCGCGGTCCACCAGGACCCCGGAGCTGCGGCCGCCCTGCTCGGGCTTCTTGCCGCGCGAGGCGTTGCGGCCGGAGCCGCCCACCTGCACCGCCTGCTCGGAGTCCTCCGCCTCGCTGTAGACCCGGTCCAGGATGTCCGCGATCTTCTTGCGCAGCGGCTGCGGGTCGATGCCCCGCTCCTTGTTGTAGGCCATCTGCTTCTCGCGGCGGCGGTTGGTCTCGTCGATCGCGTAGCGCATCGAGTCGGTGATCTTGTCCGCGTACATGTGGACCTCACCGGAGACGTTCCGCGCCGCGCGGCCGATCGTCTGGATCAGCGACGTGCCGCTGCGCAGGAAGCCCTCCTTGTCCGCGTCTAGGATCGCCACCAGCGACACCTCCGGCAGGTCCAGGCCCTCGCGCAGCAGGTTGATGCCGACCAGCACGTCGAAATCACCCGACCGCAGCTGCCGCAGCAGCTCCACCCGGCGCAGGGTGTCCACTTCGGAGTGCAGGTACCGCACCCGGATGCCCAGCTCCAGCAGGTAGTCGGTGAGGTCCTCGGCCATCTTCTTGGTCAGCGTGGTCACCAGGACCCGCTCGTCCCGCTCGGCGCGCAGCCGGATCTCGTGCACCAGGTCGTCGATCTGGCCCTCGGTCGGCTTCACCACCACCTGCGGGTCGATCAGGCCGGTCGGGCGGATGACCTGCTCGACGAACTCACCACCGGTCTGACCCAGCTCGTACGGGCCCGGCGTCGCCGACAGGTACACCGTCTGGCCGATGCGGTCGGTGAACTCCTCCCACGTCAGCGGCCGGTTGTCCAGCGCGCTGGGCAGCCGGAACCCGTGCTCGACCAGGGTCCGCTTCCGCGACGCGTCACCCTCGTACATGCCGCCGATCTGCGGCACCGTCACGTGCGACTCGTCGATGACCAGGAGGAAATCCTCCGGAAAATAGTCGATCAGGGTCGCCGGCGCGGAACCGGCCGGGCGGTCGTCGATGTGCCGCGAGTAGTTCTCGATGCCGGAGCAGAACCCGACCTGCCGCATCATCTCGATGTCGTAGCTGGTGCGCATCCGCAGCCGCTGCGCCTCCAGCAGCTTGCCCTGCTTCTCCAGCCGCTCCAGCTGCTCGGCCAGCTCCGCCTCGATGCCGCGGATCGCCTTCTCCATGCGCTCCGGCCCGGCCACGTAGTGGGTGGCCGGGAAGATGCGCACCTCGTCGACCTCGCGCACGATCTCACCGGTCAGCGGGTGCAGGTAGTACAGCTTGTCGACCTCGTCGCCGAAGAACTCGACCCGCACGGCCAGCTCCTCGTACGCCGGGATGATCTCGACCGTGTCGCCGCGCACCCGGAACGTGCCGCGGGAGAACGCGAGGTCGTTGCGGGTGTACTGGACGTCGACCAGGGCGCGCAGGAACGTGTCGCGCTCGACCTCCATGCCGACCTCCAGCTTGGAGGACCGGTCGAGGTAGGACTGCGGCGTGCCCAGGCCGTAGATGCAGGACACGGACGCGACCACGATGACGTCGCGCCGCGACAGCAGGTTCATCGTCGCCGAGTGCCGGAGCCGCTCCACGTCGTCGTTGATCGACGAGTCCTTCTCGATGTAGGTGTCGGTCTGCGGGACGTAGGCTTCCGGCTGGTAATAATCGTAGTAGCTGACGAAGTATTCGACCGCGTTGTGCGGGAACAGCTCGCGCAGCTCGTTGGCCAGCTGCGCGGCCAGTGTCTTGTTGGGCGCCATGACCAGCGTGGGCCGCTGCACCCGCTCGATCAGCCAGGCCGTGGTCGCCGACTTGCCGGTGCCGGTGGCGCCCAGCAGCACGACGTCCTTCTCGCCCCGCTCGAGCCGCTTGGCGAGCTCGTCGATGGCCGCCGGCTGGTCACCGGCGGGCTGGTACTCGCTGACGACCTCGAACCGGCCGCCCGCGCGCGGGATCTCGGAGACGGGCCGGAACTCGGACTGGGCGAGCACGGGGTGTTCGGTTGCGAAAGCCACGGAAACCAGAGTAGGCCGACCCACCGACAGTTTCCCGCGAGGTGGTGTTCTAGCAGGCCAGACGCCGGTCGCGGGCGGCACGGGCCAGGCAGGCCTCGCACGGCATGCCGCAGATCCGCTCCAGCAGCTCGGCGCTCCCGCAGGCGATCGGCGCGCCGCACCGGGCGACGAGCACCTCGGGGATGGGGCCGGTCTCGGGGATGGGGACGAGGTGACACACCCGGTCGCGTTCACCCGCGACGCCCCGGCGCAGGCGCACGAGGGCCATCACTCCGGTCGGCTCGGCGTGGACGACGTTCCCCATGGGTGAAGCGTAAACCGGAATAATCGTGGAATCTTCGTGCCGTCGGCCCAATCCTGGGGGCCAGAACTGGTCCTGAAGGACGAAAGCGCAGGACCGCGGGGTGACGCAGGCGGCGGGGAAACACTCAAAAGAGACAAAGCGGAAGCCGTGCCGCTACGCCTGGGGCCGTCGCTCCAGCCCGAGCTCGCCGAGCGGGCGGGAGCACGGGACCGGTCTACGACGCCGTCAGCACGGCCGCCCCGAGCCGGTGGCACAGCCGCAGCGCGAGTTCGACGTCGAGGCGGTTCTCCGACACCGGGCGGCCCAGCATCTCCTCCGCCTTGCGCACCCGGTACTGCACCGAGTTCTTGTGCATCGTCAGCTGCGTGGCCGCCGCGGTGTAGCTGCCGCCCGCGGCCAGGAACACCCGCAGCGTCTCGCGCAGCCGGGCGTGCTGCTCGTCGTCGGTGGCCAGGTCCCGCAGCGTGTCCGCGACCCACCCGCGGGCGGCCGGCAGGTCGCCCGCCATCAGGGCCATCGCCCCTACCTCGCGGAAGGTCAGGACCCGGTCGCAGTGCTCGCCCGCGGCGAAGGCCAGGTTGTACACCCGCTGCGCCTGCCGGTGGCTGCGCCGGAACCCGTCCAGCCCCTCCCCCGGATCGCCCAGCACGAAGCGGATGCCCGGATCGGCCTTGTCCAGCACCTTCCGGACCCGCTCCTCGTCCGGCATCGCCGGGCGCTCCAGCGGGAACCACACCCACGCGCAGACCTCGTCGTTGGGCACGAACAGCGGCGCGCCCGTGCTGGGCAGCCCGCCGGCAAGCTCGGTCGCGACCGCTTCCAGCCCGCTCAGCACGTGCCCGGCGGCCGGAACCGGGGCCTGCCACACGATCATCGCGAGGTGGGTGCCGCGCAGCCGGTAGCCCAGGCTGGTCTCGCTGGTGTCGGTGGCCCCGCCCTCCAGCAGGGTCCGCACCCGGGCGGCGCGCACCGCACTGCGGTTGACCAGCCAGCGGTCGCGTTCCTCCTGGTAGGCCGACACGGCCTGCTGCGTGACCCGGTCGATGAAGGCGAACGCGCCGGTCAGCGCGTGCCCCATCAGGCGGCCGAGCAGGTCCGGATCGGACACGAACTTGACGGCCTCGCGCAGGGAATAATCGAGCAGCGCGGTCTGGCCCAGGTAGTAGGCGCGGATCAGGTCGACGACCGGGGTGCCGCGCTGGGCGAGCCGCCGCGCGTACTCCATCGCGGCGGCCGGGGCCTCCACCCGTCGCGGGTCGATGCCGTGCTGGAAGATTCGCAGCGCGGTGTCCAGGTTCTGGTAGACGCTCGCCGACATCAGGCTGACGACGCTCTCGTCGTCGTTGACCAGGTGCGGCAGCTCGCGGGCGTACATCTCGACCAGCTTCACGGTGAGCTCGCTCGCCCGTTCGGCGAGCGCGGCGGCCACCCGCGCCACGGCCTCCAACGTGTCTGCCTCGTCCGCCACGTGATCACCCTACCGTCGTGACAGTTCCCAACTCCGTGTAAACCAGCAGAATGGAGCCATGACCGCGCACGCCGGGACGATCCATCCCCCGAAGATCGAGACCTTCGACGTCGCGAACCGGACCAACACCGATCCCAAGGGCATCGCGCGCGCGGTCGAGGAGTACCGCGTCGAGCCGTTCGGCCTCTACCTCGCCCGGCCCACTCCCGGCCGCGCGCAGTTCCACTACCTCGAGTCCTGGGTGCTGCCCGGGCTCGGCCTGCGGCTGACCGACTACTGGTTCCGCCCCGGCCACGAACGCGACCAGGACTTCTACCTCGACGTGGTGTCGGTCGAGCGGGACGGCGCCACCTGGCGCACCACCGACTGGTACCTGGACCTGGTGGTGCGCGAAGGCGAGCGGGTCGACGTGCTCGACACCGACGAGCTGCTCGCCGCGGCCCGCGCCGGGCTGCTCACCGCGGGCGAGGCCGAACGCGCCCTGGAGATCACCTTCGACGCGGTGAACGGCCTCGCCGCGCACGGCTACCGCGTCGGCCGCTGGCTGGCCACCCACGACATCCACCTGACCTGGCGCCGCCGCTGACCATCCACCGATCGGTGGATGCCCGGGCATCGGGCGGCTGACGCCGGGTCCCGCCGCCGGGTCGATCCGCTCCGCCCGGTTCCGGCGAATGCTGGTGCCATGGGGATCATCGAGGTGGAAAACCTCCACAAGCGCTACGGCGCGAAGGTGGCGGTGCAGGACGTGTCCTTCACCGTCGAGAAGGGCGAGATCTTCGGGATTCTCGGGCCGAACGGCGCCGGGAAGACCACGACGGTGGAGTGCCTGGAAGGGCTGCGGCGGCCGGACGGCGGCACAGTCCGCGTGCTCGGGCTGGACCCGCGGCACGAGACCGCGGAACTGCGCAAGCGGCTGGGCGTGCAGTTGCAGGAGACCGAGCTGCCCGACCGGCTGCGGGTCGGTGAGGCGCTCGAGCTGTACGCGTCGTTCTACCCGGACCCGGCCGATCCCGGCGCCCTGATGGCGGAGCTGGGCCTGACCGAGGTGCGCGATTCGGCGTACCGGAAGCTCTCCGGCGGGCAGAAGCAGCGCGTCTCGATCGCGCTCGCGCTGATCGGCAAGCCCGAGGTGGCGGTGCTCGACGAGCTGACCACCGGGCTGGACCCGCAGGCGCGGCGCGACACCTGGGAGCTCATCGAGGGGGTGCGGGCGCGCGGGGTGACGATCCTGCTGGTCACCCACTTCATGGAGGAGGCGGAACGGCTGTGCGACCGGATCGCGGTGATCGACCGCGGCCGGGTGGTCGCGGTCGACACGCCGGCCGGGCTCGTCGCGCGGGTGACCGACGAGCAGCGCGTGCGGTTCCGCCCGTCGACCCCGGTGGCCGACGAGGTGTTCACCGCGCTGCCCGAGGTGCGGCGCGTGGACCGGCACGGGGACCGGATCGTGATCACCGGGGACGGCAACGTGCTGCAGGCGGTGACCTCGGTGCTGGCGCGGGCGCAGGTCGTCGCGCTGGAGCTGCGGGTGGAGCAGGCCGGGCTGGACGACGCGTTCGTCGCGCTGACCGGCCGCACGATGGAGACGGGAGAATGACCATGCTGTCCAGGCTCACCGCCGTGGAGGCGAAGCTGTTCCTGCGCGATCCGGCCGCACCGGTGACGGTGCTCGGCATCCCGGTCGCGTTGCTGCTGGTGTTCGGGCTGATGCCGGGCATGAACCAGCCCAGCGAGGACTTCGGCGGGCAGGTCCCGCTGTCGGCGTTCATCGCGCCGCTGTCGGTCGCGATCCTGATCGGGATGCTGGGGCTGACCCTGTTCCCGGTCGTGATGGCGACGCACCGCGAGAAGGGGGTGCTGCGCCGCCTGGCGGCCAGCCCGGTGCCGCCGTCCCGGCTGCTCGTGGCGCAGTTGCTGGTCAACCTCGGGGCCGCGCTGGTGGTCGTGCTGGTCATCGTGGTCGGCGGGCACCTGGCACTCGGGTTCGCCCTGCCCGCCAACGCCGGCGGGTTCGTGCTGACGCTGGCGCTGGGCGTGCTCGCCCTGTTCGGCGTCGGCCTGCTGATCGCCGCGCTCGCCCCGACCGGGCGGACCGCGAGCGGGGTCGGCGCGGCCCTGTTCTTCCCGATGCTCGCGCTCGGCGGGGTGTGGGTGCCGAAGGAGGACCTGCCCGCGGTGCTGCAGGACGTGGCCGACGTGCTGCCGCTGGGCGCGACGCTCAACGCCCTGCGCGCGGCCTGGACCGGCGGCTGGCCGCAGCCGCTGCAGCTGATCTCGATGGCGGTGTTCGCGCTGGTCTGCGCCGGGGTGGCGGCCCGCGTGTTCCGGTGGAACTGAAGAAGTCGGCGTCGGTGGGCAACCGATCCGGCGCGGGCCGCGTCAGAGAGGCGAAGCTCGCTCGCGTTCGTGTCCACGGCGACGGGCTGATCCCGGTGGCTGGTCGGCATTCTGCTTGGGGGTATGCCGACCAGCCACCATCGTCTCCCCGGGCCGGGCGGAGCGCCGGATAATGCCTCCCGTGAACCGCCGCTTCTGGTCCTCCTCGCTCGACTTCGCCATCGGGCCCGGCGGTCCGTTGCCGCAGGCGTGGGACCGCTGGGCGGAGAACCGCCTGGCCTACGTGCTGCTGGGACTGGCGACCCTGGTCAGTCACCGGGCCGACGTCCTGCCGCTGGCCGGCGCGACCCTGGCCTGGCTGCTGCTGACCAGGTACGCGGTGCCCCGGCGGTGGCGGTCGCACGGGATCGTGCTGGCGGTCTCGTTCGCCGGGACGCTGACGCTGGCCTCGCTGCTGATGTTCCGCGAGATCCTGTTCCTGGTGTTCATGATCAGCTGTTTCTTCAGCGCGCTGAAGCTGAAGCCGGTGCCGCTGGGCGTGCTGGCGCTGGCCGCGACCTCGCTGATGATCAACACGATCGGCTCCGGCGGGCCGCTGCGGGCGCTGGCCGACGAGCCGGTGCTGTGGCTGACCATCGTGGTCGTGCAGACCGGGGCGATCTGCGGCGGCACCGTGGTCAGCCGCAAGCTCAGCGAGCAGAACGAGGCGCGGCGCGCGGCGGCGACCGCGCGGGAGGCGGCGCTGGCGGAGAACGCGGGCCTGCACCGGCAGCTGTTGTCCCAGGCGCGCGAGGCCGGGGCGCTGGAGGAGCGGCAGCGACTCAGCCTGGAGATCCACGACACGCTCGCGCAGGGCTTCACCGGCATCATCACCCAACTGGAGGCCGCCGAGCAGGATCCGGACCAGTGGCGGCGGCGGGTGGCCACGGCCACCGCGCTGGCGCGGGAGAACCTCGCCGAGGCGCGCCGGTCGGTGAACGCGCTGCGGCCGGGTCCGCTCGACGAGGCCCGGCTGCCCGAGGCCCTGCAGGCGGTGGCGGAGCGGTGGTCACAGCGGTCCGAGGTGGCGGTCGAGTTCACCGCGACCGGCACCGCGCGCCCGATGCACCCGGAGATCGAGGCGACGCTGCTGCGCGTCGCCCAGGAGGCACTGTCCAATGTGGCCAGGCATGCCGGGGCGCGGCGGGTCGGCCTCACGTTGTCCTACATGGAGGATCAGGTGACGCTCGACGTGCGGGACGACGGGGCCGGCTTCGACCCATCGCGGCGCGGAGACGGGTTCGGGCTGCCCGGGATGCTGCAGCGGGTGCAGCGGCTCGCCGGGACGCTCGCGGTGGAGTCCGAACCCGGTGGCGGGACGGCCATCTCCGCCAGCCTGCCCGCGATTGGGGCGGCATGATCACCCTGGTGCTCGCCGACGACCACCCGGTGGTGCGGGACGGGCTGCGCGGGATCTTCACCGCCGAGCACGGGTTCGAGGTGCTCGGCGAGGCCGGGGACGGCGCGGAGGCGGTGGCGCTCGCCGAACGCGTGCGGCCGGACGTCGTGCTGATGGACCTGCGGATGCCGGGCACCGACGGGGTGCACGCGATCGGCGAGCTGGCGCGGCTCGGCAACCCGGCGCGGGTGCTCGTGCTGACCACCTACGACACGGATTCCGACGTGCTGCCGGCGATCGAGGCCGGTGCGACGGGCTACCTGCTCAAGGACGCGCCGCGGGAGGAGCTGTTCCGGGCGGTGCGGGCGGCGGCGCGCGGCGAGGCGGTGCTCTCCCCCGCCGTGGCGACCCGGCTGATGGGGCAGATGCGGGCGCCGGCGCGGGAGGAGCTGAGCCAGCGCGAGATCGAGGTGCTCACGCTCGTGGCCCGCGGCGGCACGAACAAGGACGCGGCCGCGAAGCTGTTCATCAGCGAGGCGACGGTGAAGACGCACCTGCTGCACGCCTACGCGAAGCTCGGGGTGAAGGACCGGGCCGCCGCGGTGGCGCTGGCGCTGCGGCGGGGGCTCATCGACCTCGACTGAGCCCCCGCCGCCGGGGATCTCACGCGGCCGCGCGGTGGATGACGATGTCGTCGAGCCGGGTGCGGGCGTGCACGCTGACGTGGTCGTCGAAGTCGTCCGGCTGCGGCAGGGAGCTGCGCACCGTGCCCTTGGTGCTCCGGGCGTCCACCGAGGCGGCGGTGCGTTCGCCGATGCCGACCTCGATGCCCCCGGAGGCGTTCACCAGCTCCGCGACGCCGCGCGTCAGCCGGCCGATCCGGATCGGACAGTCGCCCGCCTTCGCGGTGACGCTGCCCTCGGCGCGGTCGATGTCGAAGCTGCCCCGGGCGCTGCCGAGGTCGACGCCGGAGCGGGCGTGGCCGATCCAGACCGTCCCGGTCGACCCCTGGTAGCGGACGGCGCCCCCGGCCTCGCCGATGCGCAGGGCGGCCGCGCCGCCGTCGATGTCGGCGGGTCCGGCGATGTGCCCGACGGCGACCGAACCGGCGGCGAGGTTGCCGCGCAGGGCGGCGATGTGGTCGAGCTGGACGTGTCCGGAGCCCAGGTTCAGCTCGCAGTCGCCGAACCGGCCCTCGGTGCGCACGTCGGTCCAGGTGGTGTGCAGGACCAGGCGGGAGCCGGCCGGCAGCTCGATGGTGATGGCGACCGACCCGTCCTTGTCGCCGGGCTTGCGGGTCTTGACGGACAGCTCGCCGCCGGCGAAGGCGACCTCGGTGCGCTCGGCGACCTTGAGGTGGGCCTTGTTGGTGCGGTCGACGGGCTCGACGCGCACCACCGTGTGCGGCCGCTCGCTGGCGGTGATCCGGATGCGGGCGCCGGCGGTGATCAGGCCGGCGGTGATGGGGGCGGGGGTGGCGAAGGTGGTCATCGGGGGCTCCTTGTCCGGTTTCGTTGTGATCACTTTCGCCGCCGGGTCTGACACCGGGCTGTCACGGTTCTGACAGGCCGCGTCAGGCTGCCCCACTGGCCGGCCGGGGTGGGCACCGCCGCCAGGTGCTGCGCGCGGATTTTTGTCGTACCCCCCGCCTAGCCTCGGGCGCATGGTGTTGTCGGTGGAAGAACGTGAACGATTCCTGGCCGAGCCGCACGTCGGCGCGCTGTCGGTCGCCGAGGCGGCCGACCGCGCGCCGTTGACGGTGCCGATCTGGTACCGGTACACGCCGGGCGGTGAGCTGTGGGTGCGCACGCCGCCCGGTTCGCGGAAGGCGCGGGCGATCGAGGCGGCGGGCCGGTTCGGCCTGATGGCGCAGCGGACCGAGCCGACGGTGCGGTACGTGTCGGTGGCCGGCCCGGTGACGGCGATCGAGCCGGACAGCGCGGAGCGCGCCCGGGAGATGGCGGAGCACTATCTGCCGGCGGCCCAGGTGGAGGAGTTCCTGGCCTACGAGCGAACGCGGCTCGGGGAACACGTCGTGGTGAGGATGCGGCCGGAGCGCTGGCTGTCGGCGGATCTGGGGGGCGGATAAGCGGGATCCGGGTGTTGCGTGGGTGGGTTGGGGTGGTT
>NZ_PQHY01000078.1:0-30193 GCF_003385175.1 Amycolatopsis ruanii | reverse complement strand
GCACTCGGGACGGTCGTCGGGGGCGGCGGGTCCGGCTCGGGTGCCGCGCCAGGTGGGCGGGGTCCAGCCGGCGCGCCGGTAGCCGGCGGCCAGCGCCGCCGCGGCCAGGACGGCGGCCTCGGGGGTGCCGGCCGTGACGTTGCCGGCGCCGCGGATGCCGGAGGCGGCGAGGTCGAAGGGGCGGCGGCCGGTGCCGACCAGCGCCGTGCCGAGGAGGTCGTCCCAGGCGGTCACAGCGCCACCAGCCGGTCGCCGGCCTGCACGCTCAGCGGGTGCAGGCGCTCGTCGATCCACTCGCCGAACACCGGGGCCGGGTGGCCGCCGGTCAGGGCGAGCAGCTGCCACACGTCGGTGTCCGGGGCCAGGGTCAGCGCGGTGCCGCTCGCGTCGACGAGCAGCGGCGGTTCGCCGGGGACCACGGTCATCCCGGCCAGGGCGAGCGGAATGCGGCGCAGCCACGGGTTTCCGGCCAGCCATCGGGCGGCCTGCGCGAGGGCGGTGCGGACGTCGGTGGCGTGGGGGAGGCCGGAGCCGGGGGTGATCTTGTGCTCGTCGCCGGTGAGCAGGGCGCGGCGGGGCGAGCCGCCGGGGTAGCGGGCGATCTCGCCGTCCACGACGGACCCCAGCACGTGCGCGACCTTGAGCGCCTGACCGGCGGCGGCGAAGTCGAGCAGCACCACGGTCTCGCCGGTGCGCTCGCCGTGGAGCCAGGTGCGCTGGGACAGCAGGCGCTCGTCCTCCTCCTGGCTCAGGCCGACGACCCACCACCGGTCGGTGACGCGGTCGCCGATCTCGTCGCGGCGGCGGGCCCAGCCCAGGACCGTGCGCAGGTCGCCGAGCGCGGCTTCGTCCAGTTCGGCCCGGCGCCGCCACGCGCGGACCGCGAGGTACCAGCGGCCGAGCTCGCCGAGCAGGTGCTGGGCCCAGTCGGCGCGGGCGTGGATGTCGGCCCCGGCGGTGCGAACCCGGTCGGCGAGGCCGGGCAGCTGGGCGTCGACCAGGCGGGCGGCGGCGGTGTCCCAGAAGCCGGGCGGCTGGCGGCGGGCGGTGGCCAGGCCCTGGCGGACGAGGTCGTGCAGCCACAGCTCGAAGTCGTCGAGGCCGGCCGACATGAGCGACTCCCGCTCGGCGAGCCGTCTGGCCTGCGCTTCGGGGTCGGGTTTGGTGGGTTCCTTGCGGGGCGTGGCCGGGGCGACCCAGTCGGCCGGTCCGGTGTCCTCGGCGACGGATCCGTCGCCGGCGGCCCACATGAGCAGCAGTGCCAGGCCGTGCTTGCAGGGGAACTTGCGGCTCGGGCAGGTGCAGCGGAAGGAGGGCTCGGTGAGGTCGACGGTCACCTGGTAGGGGGCGCGGGCGCTGCCCTGGCACTTGCCCCAGACGAGTGAGCTGGTGCTGCCGAGGTCCGACCAGGTGCGCGGATGGGCCAGCCCGCGGGCGGCGCGCGCGGAGCCGGCGTCCGGGGCCAGCGCCAGCACCCGAGCCACCGTCCACCGCGCACCCACGCGGCCAGCCTATCCGCCGTGGCGGGGCCGCGGCCTGCTGGTTCACCGGGTGCCCACCCCCGGTGGGGAGTGCCTGGCCGGGTTCGGCCGGGCACGGATCAGGCGCGAGCCAGCGGGCCGGCGCGCCTGTCGGGGCCCCGTGCCAGTGTGACCTCCCCTCGGCGGGAGCTGCGGGTCAAGCGCGCGGGCTGCCCGTCGTGCCGCGGACCACCAGCTTCGGCTGGATCACCAGGTGCGCGGGCTCCCGCGCGGGGTCGTCGAGGCGGGAGACCACCGCGCGGACCGCCAGTTCGGCCTGCCGCTCCGGCGCCTGCGCCACCGTCGTCAGGTCGATGTGCGACAGCTGCGCCAGCGGGCTGTCGTCGAAACCCACCACCGAGATGTCGCCCGGCACCTCCAGCCCGGCCCGCCACACGGTGTCCAGGAACCCCACCGCGCACCGGTCGTTGCCGGCGAACACCGCGGTCGGCATCGACTCCCGGTCGGCCAGCAGGGCGCGCGCCGCCGCCGCGCCGGACTCCTCCGTCTGGTCGCCGGGCAGCACCGAGATGTGCTCGGCCAGCCCGTGCCGCCGCAGCGCGGCCTTGTAGGCGCGGCGCCGCTCGGCCGAACCGGGCCCGTCGCCGCCGTCGATGTGCGCGATCGACTTGTGCCCCAGCTCCACCAGGTAGTCGATGATCTGGCGGACCCCCTGGGCTTCCGCCGCGTGCACCGCGTCCACCTCGGCCCCGCTGAACCGGCGGCCCACCACCGCGGTCGGGATGCGCGTGGCGAGCTCCCGCACGTACCCCGGCTCCAGGTTCGGGCCGAGCAGCACCAGTCCCTCGCACCGGTGGCTGAGCAGCGCCTCGACCGCGGCCTGCTCGGCCCGGCTGGGCGCGGTCGCCGACAGCAGGATGTCGTAGCCCAGCTCCTCGGCCACCGGGTAGACGCCCTCGATCAGGTCGTTGTGGAAGGGGTTGCGCGCCGTGAACATCACGCCGAGCACCTTGCTGCGGGACCTCGCGAGCATCTGCGCGGCGCTGTCCGGCCGGTAACCCAGCTCGCGCGCCGCGGCGAACACCCGCTGCCGGGTCTCCTCGCTCGGCCCCCGCTCGTTGCGGAACACCAGCGACACCAGCGCCCGCGACACCCCGACCCGCTGGGCCACATCCCCCATGGTCGGGCGCCGCCCGCGCCTCGGCTTGCCGGGCTCGTCCCCGGCCTCTGCGCTCATCCACTTCCTCCGCGGCTCTTGACACGACTCTCGGCTGTCTCCATAGTACCGGGTACTAGAGCGCGCTAATAGAGCGCGCTAACCGCTCCCCGCAGGCCACACACAAGGAGGTGTCCGGGTGACCTTCGACGTCGTCACCATGGGCCGCATCGGCGTGGACATCTATCCACTGCAGACGGGTACCGGCCTGGAGGACGTCACCTCGTTCGGCAAGTACCTCGGTGGCAGCGCGACCAACGTCGCCGTCGCCGCCGCCCGGTACGGGCGCCGGACGGCGGTCGTCACCAAGACCGGCGCCGACCCGTTCGGCCGGTTCCTCCACCGGGCACTGGCCGGCTACGGCGTGGACGACCGCTTCGTCGGCACGTCCGGGCACCTGCCGACCCCGGTGACCTTCTGCGAGATCTTCCCGCCGGACGACTTCCCGCTCTACTTCTACCGTTTCCCGAAGGCCCCCGACCTCGACCTCGCGCCGGAGGATCTGGACTTCGGCGCGATCCGCGCCGCGAAGATCTTCTGGGTCACCGTCACCGGCCTGTCGCAGGAACCCAGCCGCTCCGCGACCCTGGCCGCGCTCGAGGCCCGGGCCCGCCGCGGGATCACGATCTTGGACCTGGACTACCGCCCGATGTTCTGGGAGTCCCGGGAACAGGCCCGCGAGTGGGTGGGCAAGGCCCTGGACCACGTCACCGTCGCCGTCGGCAACCTCGACGAGTGCGACACCGCGGTCGGCACCCGGGAGCCACGGGAAGCGGCGAAGGCGTTGCGGGACAAGGGGGTTTCGCTGGCGGTCGTCAAGCAGGGCCCGAAGGGTGTCCTCGCGGTGGACGACGACGGCGAGGTCGAGGTCCCGCCGGTGCCGGTGCGGGTGGTCAACGGCCTCGGCGCGGCGGACGCGTTCGGCGGGGCCCTGTGCCACGGGCTGCTGTCCGGCTGGGACACCGCGCGGGTCATGCGCTTCGCCAACGCCGCCGGGGCGCACGTGGCCGGTGAACTGTCCTGTTCGGACGCGATGCCGACCGAAGACCAGGTACTGCGCAAGCTGGGAGGAACACAGGGTGTCTGAGACGGTGCGGCGGATCGTCGCGAAGCGGGTGCACGACCCGGAGGCGATCGCCGAGGCGGCGGCGAACCGGGTGCGGGCCAAGTCGCCGTTCAACGACA
Organism: Amycolatopsis ruanii; assembly: GCF_003385175.1. Lineage (NCBI taxonomy): Bacteria > Bacillati > Actinomycetota > Actinomycetes > Pseudonocardiales > Pseudonocardiaceae > Amycolatopsis > Amycolatopsis ruanii. The sequence goes on along the minus strand of NZ_PQHY01000078.1, from coordinate 26,311 downwards.
AGGGCCGGACGATGATCATCGCCGCGGACCACCCCGCCCGGGGTGCGAACGCCGTCGGCGGGGACCCGCTGGCGATGGCCGACCGGGGTGAGCTGCTGGACCGCCTCTGCCTGGCGCTGGAACGGCCGGGGGTCACCGGGGTGCTGGCGACCGCGGACATCCTCGACGACCTGTTGCTGCTGGGCGTGCTGGACGGCAAGACGGTGATCGGCTCGATGAACCGCACCGGCCTGGCCGGGTCGGCCTTCGAGATCGACGACCGGTTCGCCTGCTGCGACGCCGAGTCGATCGAGCGGATGCGCTTCGACGGCGGCAAGACGCTGACCCGGATCTGCCTGACCGACCCGGCCACCCCGGGCGTCCTGGAGAACACCGCGCGGGCGGTCAACGAGCTGGCCGAACGGAAGCTGATCGCGATGGTCGAGCCGTTCCTGTCCGAATGGGTGGACGGGAAGCTGCGCAACGACCTCTCCCCGGAGGCCGTCATCAGGTCCATCACCATCGCCTCCGGGCTGGGCCGCACCTCGGCCTGCACCTGGCTGAAGCTGCCGGTGGTCGCGGACATGGAGCGGGTGATGGCGTCCTCGACGCTGCCCGCCGTGCTGCTGGGCGGCGAGGTCGAGGACCCGGACGCGGCGTTCGCGTCCTGGCAGCAGGCGCTCGCGCTGCCGACCGTGCAGGGGCTCGTGGTGGGGCGGTCGCTGCTGTACCCGCACGACGGCGATGTCGCCAAGGCAGTGGACACGGCGGTGGGGCTGCTGTGAAGCTCCATCGCGAGGCGGGCAGCACCGCCGGGGGACCGTTCGACGTGGTGGTCACCCCGGAGTCGGCCGGCTGGGTCCACTCCGGACTGCGGGTGCTGGACCTGGACGGCACCGAAACCGTCCGCACCGGCGACTTCGAGACACTCGTGTTGCCGCTGTCCGGCAGCTGCACGGTCACCGTGGACGGTGAGGAGTTCGCTCTCGCCGGCCGCGCCGGGGTGTTCGACTCGGTCACCGATTTCGCCTACCTGCCGCGGGATGCGGAGGCCACGATTGCCGGCACCGGCCGGTTCGCGTTGCCGGCCGCGAAGACCGGCCGCCGCTTGCCGGCGCGGTACCAGCCGGCGAGCGCGACCCCGGTGGAACTGCGGGGCGCGGGCAACTGCTCCCGCCAGGTCAACAACTACTGCCTGCCGCACACCTTCGACGCCGGCCGGCTGCTGGTGTGCGAGGTGCTGACGCCGGGCGGGAACTGGTCGTCCTACCCGCCGCACAAGCACGACGAAGCCCGCGACGGCGAAAGCGTGCTGGAGGAGATCTACTACTTCGAGGTCTCCGGCGGCGGCATGGGCTACCAGCGCGTGTACGGCTCCTCCGACGTGCTGGCCGAGGTCCGCAGCGGGGACGTGGTGCTGATCCCGCACGGCTGGCACGGCCCGTCGATGGCCGCGCCCGGCTACGACCTCTACTACCTCAACGTGATGGCCGGGCCGGGCCCGGACCGCGCCTGGCTGATCTGCGACGACCCCGCCCACGGCTGGGTGCGCCAGACCTGGGAGTCCCAGGACACCGACCCGCGCCTTCCCTTCGGGAGCACGCCATGAGACTCACCACCGCGCAGGCGCTCGTGAAGTTCCTCGCGAACCAGTACTCCGAGCGCGACGGCGTCGAGCAGCGCCTGATCCCCGGCACCTGGGGCATCTTCGGGCACGGCAACGTCGCCGGCATCGGGCAGGCGCTGCTGCAGTACGCCGACGAGATGCCCTACTACCTGGCCCGCAACGAGCAGGGCCAGGTGCACGCGGCGGCGGCGTTCGCCAAGATGCGCAACCGGCTGCAGACCTTCGCCTGCACGGCGTCGACCGGCCCGGGCTCGACGAACATGATCACCGGCGCGGCCCTGGCGACCACCAACCGGCTGCCCGTGCTGCTGCTGCCGTCCGACATGTTCGCCACCCGGTCCCCGGATCCGGCGTTGCAGCAGCTGGAGGACACCCGCGGCGGGGACGTGACGGTCAACGACGCGTTCCGGCCGGTGTCGAAGTACTTCGACCGCATCACCCGCCCCGAGCAGCTCATCCCGGCCGCGCTCGCGGCGATGCGGGTGCTCACCGACCCCGTGGAGACCGGGGCGGTGACCCTGTGCCTGCCGCAGGACGTGCAGGCCGAGGCGTTCGACTGGCCGGAGGAGTTCTTCCGCCGCCGCGTCTGGCACATCGGCCGCCCCCTGCCCGAACCCGGCGCCCTGGCCCGTGCCGCCGGGTTGCTGCGTGGAGCGAAGGCGCCGTTGATCGTGGCCGGCGGGGGAGTGGTGTACTCGCAAGCCGAGCCGGAACTCCGCGCGTTCGCCGAGGCCACCGGCATCCCGGTGGCCGACACGCACGCGGGGAAGGGCGCGGTCCCGTGGGACCACCCGTGCGCGGTCGGCGGGATCGGGTCCACCGGCACCACCGCCGCGGCGGCGGTGGCCGCGGAGGCGGATGTGGTGCTGGGCATCGGCACCCGCTACTCCGACTTCACCACCGCCAGCCACACCGTGTTCGGCAACCCGGACGTGGAGTTCGTGAACCTGAACGTGGCCCGCCTCGACGCCGCCAAGCATTCGGCGGAGATGCTGCTGGCCGACGCCAAGCTCGGCATCGCAGGACTGCGCCAGGCGCTCGGCGGCTGGCAGGTCGGCGAGGCCTACCGCGCCCGCGCCCGGATGCTCGCCGACGACTGGAACCGCACGGCCGACGCCTGCTTCACCGTCGGCCACCAGCCGCTGCCCGCGCAGACCGAGATCCTCGGCGCCCTCAACGCCGCCCTGGACGACCGGGACGTGGTGATCAACGCGGCCGGCTCCATGCCCGGCGACCTGCAGATGCTCTGGCGCGCTCGCGACCCGAAGGCGTATAACGTCGAATACGCCTTCTCCTGTATGGGCTACGAGGTGGCGGCCGGGATCGGCACGAAGATGGCCGCACCGGACCGGGAGGTCGTCGTCCTGGTCGGCGACGGCTCCTACCTGATGATGGCGCAGGAGATCGTCACCATGGTCTCCGAGGGCCTCAAGGTGATCATCGTCCTGGTGCAGAACCACGGCTTCGCCTCCATCGGCTCCCTGTCGGAAACCCTGGGCTCCCAGCGGTTCGGCACGCGGTACCGGTACCGCAGCGGCGACACCGGCCTGCTGGAAGGCGGCGTGCTGCCGGTCGACCTGGCGGCCAACGCGGAAAGCCTCGGCGCCACGGTCCTGCGGGCGTCCACGGTGGACGAGTTCCGGGCGGCGATCGCCCGGGCGAAGGCGAACCGCACGACCACCGTCGTGCACGTGGAGACCGACCTGTACGGCCCCAACCCGCCCGGATCGGCGTGGTGGGACGTGCCGGTCAGCGAGGTCTCCGAACTCGACTCGACCCGCAAGGCCTACGAAACCTACTCCGCCACCAAACGAGCACAGCGCCACTACCTGTGAGGAACAGCGTGAACACCATCGAACACTGGATCGGCGGCGCGCCCGCCCGCGCCGGCTCCACCCGCACCGCCCCCGTCTACGACCCGGCCACCGGGCAGCAGCAGGCCGAGGTGCTGCTCGCCGGACCGTCCGACGTGGACACCGCGGCCGCGGCCGCGGGCAAGGCCTTCGAGTCGTGGGGCAACTCCTCGCTCACCCAGCGCGTCCGGGTCATGTTCGCCTTCCGCGAGCTGCTCGTGCGCCACGAGGACGAGCTGGCGCGGATCATCTCCGCCGAGCACGGCAAGGTCATCGACGACGCGCGCGGTGAGATCGTCCGTGGCCGCGAGGTCGTGGAGTACGCGTGCGGCATCGCCGACGCGCTCAAGGGCGGGTTCTCCGACCAGGTCTCCCGCGACGTCGACGTGCACAGCTTCCGCCAGCCGCTCGGGGTGGTCGCCGGCATCACGCCGTTCAACTTCCCGATCATGGTGCCGCTGTGGATGCACCCGATCGCGATCGCCACCGGCAACACCTTCGTGCTCAAGCCCAGCGAGCGCGACCCGTCGGCGTCCAACTTCGTCGCCGAACTGTACGCGCGAGCCGGGCTGCCCGAGGGCGTGTTCAACGTGGTGCACGGCGACAAGGTCGCGGTGGACGCGATCCTCGATCACCCCGACGTCGCGGCGGTGTCGTTCGTCGGCTCCACCCCGATCGCCAAGTACGTGCACGAGCGGGCCACCGCCTCCGGCAAGCGCGTCCAGGCCCTCGGCGGGGCGAAGAACCACGCCGTCGTGCTGCCCGACGCCGACCTGGAGTTCGCCGCCAACCACCTCACCGCGGCCGCGTTCGGCTCCGCCGGCCAGCGGTGCATGGCGATCTCCGTCGGGGTCGCCGTCGGCGAGGCCGGCGACGAGCTGGTGGAGATCCTCGAACGCAAGGCGAACGAGGTCAAGGTCGGCCCGGGCTCGGACGCCGGCAACGACATGGGCCCGGTCGTCACCCAGGCCGCCCGCGAACGCGTCATCGGCGCCGTCACCAGCGGTGCCGAGCAGGGCGCCACCGTCGTCGTCGACGGCCGCGGCCTCATCGTGGACGGTCACGAGGACGGCTTCTTCGTCGGGCCGTCGCTGCTGGACCACGTCACCACCGAGATGGACGCCTACCGCGAGGAGATCTTCGGCCCGGTCCTGGCGATCGTGCGGGTGGACACCATCGACGAGGCCATCGCGTTGATCAACGCCAACCCCTACGGCAACGGCACCGCGATCTTCACCGGCAGCGGCGAGGCCGCCCGCCGGTTCCAGCGCGAGGTCAAGGTCGGCATGATCGGCGTCAACGTGCCCATCCCGGTCCCGATGTCCTACTACTCCTTCGGCGGCTGGAAGGACTCGCTCATCGGCGACAGTCCCATCCACGGCCCGGAAGGCGTCCGGTTCTACACCCGCGCCAAGGTCGTCACCAGCCGCTGGCCGCACACCGGCAAGTTCACCGCCGGGTTCGACTTCCCCACCTCCAGCTAGGAGCACCATGACCACCGCGACGACGCGCACCGTGATCGGCAACCTCTGCCTCGGCTCCGCCCCCGACTCGTGGGGCGTCTGGTTTCCCCAGGACGAGCAGCAGGTCCCGCACACCCGGTTCCTCGACGAACTCGTCCAGGCCGGCTACGCATGGCTGGAGCTGGGCCCGTTCGGCTACCTGCCCACCGACCCGCGGCAGCTGGCCGACGAGCTGGGGGAGCGCGGCCTGAAGGTCTCCGGCGGCACCACCTTCGGCGCCCTGCACCGCCCCGGCCAGTGGGACGACATGCTCGCCACCACCCGCCGGGTCGCCGAGCTGACCGCCGCCGCGGGCGCGCACCACCTCGTCTACATCCCGCCGATGTACCGCGACGAGAAGACCGGTGCCTACACCGAATCGCCCGAGCTGACCGCCGAGCAGTGGGCCTCCTTCGGCCGCCGCGCCGGCGAACTGGGCCGGATCCTGCTGGAGGAGTACGACGTGCGGCTCGTGCTGCACCCGCACGCCGACAGCCACATCCAGACCCAGCAGGAGATCGAGCGTTACCTCAACGAGAGCGACCCCCGCTACGCCAACCTGTGCCTGGACACCGGGCACGTCGCCTACGGCGGCGGCGACGCGGTCGACCTGATCCGCCGCTTCGGCGAGCGCATCGGCTACGTCCACATCAAGCAGATGGACCCGGCGGTGCTCGACCGGGTGCGGGCCGAGAACCTGTCCTTCGGTGAGGCGGTCAAGCTCGGCGTGTGCGTCGAACCGCCGGCCGGCGTGCCCAACCCGGCCGAGGTGATCGACGCGCTGTCCGGACTGGACGCCGAGATCTTCGTGATCGTCGAGCAGGACCTCTACCCGTGCGCCCCGGACGTGCCCCTGCCCATCGCCGTGCGCACCCGCGAGTACCTGAACTCGTGCGGCCTCTCCGGCACCCGCCGCCCGGGAGGGGAGCGCGCATGACCATCCACATCGGAGTGATCGGCACCGGCATGATCGGCCAGGACCACATCCGGCGCCTGACCGACGTGGTCACCGGTGCCGAGGTGGTCGCCGAGACCGACGTCGACGGCGCCCGCGCCGCCGAGGTCGCCTCCGGCATCGGCGCCCGCGCCCTGCCCACCGGCCAGGACGTCATCGCCGACCCGCTGGTCGACGCGGTCGTGGTGACCAGCTGGGGGCCCACGCACGCGGAGTACGTGCTGGCCGCGATCGCGGCCGGCAAGTACGTGTTCTGCGAGAAGCCGCTGGCCACCACCGCCGAGGACTGCCTGCGCGTCATCGAGGCCGAGCAGTCCTTCGGGCGGCGGCTGGTGCAGGTCGGGTTCATGCGCCGCTACGACGCCGGCTACCGCGCGATGAAGGAGGTCCTCGACTCCGGCGGCCTGGGCCACCCGCTGATGATGCACTGCGCGCACCGCAACCCCACCGTGCCCGAGGCCTACCACTCGGCGATGGCCGTGCAGGACACCGCGGTGCACGAGATCGACACGATCCGCTGGCTGCTGGGGGAGGAGATCGTCTCGGCGCAGGTGATCCGCCCGCGCCGCACCGCCAACCGGTTCGAGCACCTGGTGGACCCGCAGTTCATGCTGTTCGAGACCGCCAGCGGGGTGCGGGTCGACCTGGAGGTGTTCGTGAACTGCCAGTTCGGCTACGACATCCAGTGCGAGACCGTGTGCGAGTCCGGCACGGTGCGGCTGCCCGATCCGGCGGACGTGCTCGTCAAGACCGCCGCCGTGCAGCGCACCGGCGTGCTGCAGGACTGGAAGGACCGCTTCGGCGCCGCGTTCGACCGCGAGTTCGTGGAATGGATCGCCTCGATCGACGACGGCAGGCTCGCCGGCCCCAGCGCGTGGGACGGCTACGCCGCGGCGGTGGCCACCGACGCCGGCACCGAGGCGCTGGAAACCGGGCGGGTGGTGTCCGTGCGCCTCAAGGACCGCCCTGACCTCTACGGGAGCTGACGTGAAGATCGCACTCGACCCCTACATGCTGCGCGACCTGCCGATGCGCGAGATGGTCCGCACGGTCGCCGACATCGGCTACGAGTACCTCGAACTGTCCCCGCGCGCCGACTTCATGCCGTTCTTCCTGCACCCGCGCGCCGACGACGACAAGGTCGCCGAGCTGAAGCGCGTGCTGGCCGAGACCGGTGTGCGGCTGGCCAGCGTGCTGCCGCTGTACAAGTGGTCCAGCCCCGACGAGACCGAGCGGCAGGCCGCGGTCCGGTACTGGAAGCGGATGATCGAAGTGACCGCCGAGCTGGGCTGCCCGCTGATGAACTCCGAGTTCAACGGCCGCCCGGAGCAGGCCGCGGAGAGCGAGGCCGCGTTCTGGCGGTCGATGGAGGAGCTGCTGCCGGTCTTCGAACGCGAAGGCATCGCCCTCAACCTCGAGGCGCACCCGGACGACTTCTGCGAGCTGAACGACCCCGCGGTGGACCTGGTGCGCGCCATCAACGAGCCGTGGGTGAACTACCTGTACTGCGCCCCGCACACGTTCCACCTCTCCGACGGCGCGGGCGACATCGCCGCGATGATGCGCTACGCGGGCGACAAGCTGCAGCACGTGCACATCGCGGACACCTTCAACCACAAGGCGTCCTCCGGTCTGCGCTACATCCTCAACCCGCCGGGCACCCCGGCGCGCGTCCACCAGCACCTGGACATCGGCCAGGGTGAGGTGGACTGGGACGCCTTCTTCGGCACGCTGCGCGAACTCGGCTTCGACGGGGTCGCCACGGTGTGCGTCTTCGCCTGGGAGGAACGCGCCGTCGAATCCTCCGCTTTCATGCTCGAACGCGTTACCAAGGAACTGGCCGCCTAGAGGAAGACACCCCTCATGTCACACGTCAAAGACGACGCACCATCCGGGCAGACCCTCCCCGCGGACCAGCCGGGGCCGCACAAGCGGCGGCTGCGCCTGGTCACGGTGATCGCCACCTTCGGCGGTCTGCTGTTCGGGTACGACACGGGCGTGATCAACGGCGCCCTGCCCTACATGCAGGCCGACCTCGGGCTCACCCCGCTGACCGAGGGCCTGGTGACGAGCTCGCTGCTGCTGGGCGCGGCGCTCGGCGCGGTGCTGGGCGGGCGGTTGTCCGACCGCCGCGGCCGCCGCCGCACCATCCTGGCGCTGGCGGTGATCTTCCTCGTCGGCACCCTGGGCTGCACGTTCGCGCCGGACACCACGGTCATGGTGCTCTCGCGGTTCGTGCTCGGCCACGCCGACGGCGGCGCGTCGGTGACCGTGCCGACCTACCTCGCCGAGGTCTCGCCCGCCGAGCGGCGCGGCCGGCTGGTCACCCAGAACGAGCTGATGATCGTCACCGGTCAGCTGCTCGCGTTCACCTTCAACGCGATCATCGGCAACGCCTTCGGCGAGAGCGGCGGGGTGTGGCGGTGGATGCTGGTGCTGGCCACGCTGCCGGCGGTGGTGCTGTGGTTCGGGATGCTGGTCATGCCGGAGAGCCCGCGGTGGCTGGCCTCGCGGGAACGGTTCGGCGACGCGCTGGCGGTGCTCAAGGAGGTCCGGTCGGGGCGGCGCGCGGAGGCCGAGCCGGCCGAGGTGCGCCAGCTGGCGCTGGAGGACCGGCAGGCCAAGACCGGCGGCTGGTCGGACCTGGCGACCCCGTGGATCCGGCGGCTCGTGCTGACCGGGGTCGGCATCGCGATCGTCCAGCAGATCACCGGCGTCAACTCGATCATGTACTACGGCACGCAGATCCTCACCGACGCCGGGTTCTCCGCCAACGGCGCGCTGACCGCGAACATCGCCAACGGCGTGATCTCGGTGCTGGCCACCTTCGCCGGGATCTGGCTGCTGGGGCGGGTCGACCGCAGGCCGATGCTGATCGCCGGGCAGATCGGCACCACCTCCGCGCTGCTGCTGATCGGGCTGTTCTCGCTGCTGCTGCCGGAGGGGATCGGGCGCGCGTTCGTCGTGCTGTCCCTGACGGTGACGTTCCTGGCGTTCCAGCAGGGCTCGATCTCGCCGGTGACGTGGCTGATGCTGTCCGAGATCTTCCCGCTCAAGCTGCGCGGGTTCGGGTTCGGGCTGTGCGCGCTGGTGTTGTGGCTGACCAACTTCGCGGTCGGGCTGCTGTTCCCGCTGCTGGTGGAGGCCATCCACATCTCGGGCGCGTTCTTCCTGTTCGCCGCGCTCGGCGTCGGGGCGATCACGTTCGTGGCGAGGTTCGTGCCGGAAACCCGCGGCCGGTCGCTGGAGACGCTGGAGAAGGAACTGCGCACCCGCTACACGGGGACGGTGACGGTCTGATGGCGGTGCTGGTCGCGGTGAGCGATTCGGACGAGGGCACGCTGGCGCTGGACGCCGCGGTCGCCGAGGCCCGGCGGCGCGGGACCGGTCTGCTGGCCGCCAACCTGCGGCTGGCGCCGCTGGAGGTCTCGCACGTGCCCGCCGACGTGGCGACGACCGTGCTCGACCGGGAGCCGGACGTCGAGGTGGGGCAGCACGTGCTCGGCCTGCTGGAGCGCCACCGCGACGAGGTGGAGCTGCTGGTGATCGGCATGAAGCGGCGCAGCCCGGTGGGCAAGCTCGTGCTGGGCAGCCTCGCCCAGTTCCTGCTGCTCAACGCGGACGTGCCGGTCCTGGCGGTGAAGGTGCCCGCGTGAGGGAGCACCGGCCGGGGCGGGTGTGCCCCGGCCGGTGCGGCCGTCAGGCCATTTCGGGGACGCGCAGGTGCGCCAGGGCCAGTTCGAACTCGGCCACCTCCAGGATCTCCACGCCGGCTTCCTCGGCGCCGCGCGAGCGCAGGGCGTCGGCCCGGTTGCGGGTGCTCGCCATGTTCTCGTGGCTGTCGTAGGTCACCGAGGACACGGCGATGCCGGCCTCGCGGTCGATCATCAGGCTGGCGCTGCAGAACCCGTCGAGGCGCTCCAGCTCGGGCAGCAGGCCGATGCGGTAGGTGTCGATGGCGCGCTCGAGCTCGTCGAACCGGGTCCAGGTGACGCGGCAGCAGGCGCCCTCGGGTGCGGGGCGGGTGCGGTGCAGCACCGTGATCTCCCACTCGTCGACCTGGGCGCGGTTGCCGCCCATCACCTCCGCGGCGTGGTCGCGCAGCGGGCGCACCCGGTCCGCGCTGTCGCGCATCGCCTCCCGCGACTCCCACGAGCTGGTGGCGATACAGCGCCCGGAGTCCCGGTCGACGAGCATCGACAGGCCGACACAACCGGGCATGGCCATCAGCTCCGGCATGACCTCGTCGCGCAGGTGGGCGATGCCCGCGTCGATGGTGTCCTGGTGAGCTTGCACTGTGGTGGAACGCGCGAACACGCCTCCCACCCCCTCTCCGATCGAGGCGGCGTCCCGGCGGCGCCGCCGGTAGCCCTCCACCTTGCGCCGCTGTCCGGGCGGGCGCAACCGTGGCTGCGGAGCCTCCCGGTGAGTGATCCTGCTGTGGCGCGGGAACCTTTCGCCGCGCGACGGGCGATCTGGTCCTCCCGTTCAGGGCTGGTGGATCGGACTCGCCGGTCCCGCATCGCCTGCCGGGTCGAGGGATGCGAATGGGCCTTGTCCGTGACGACCATCTCGGGCCGGCACCGCGGACGGCCCGGCCCGGTCCGAGCCACCTGGATGCCATCCGGCAGCGGCAGCCTCAATCGGTGACCGGGCACTCCCTAGTCCACGATGTACCACTGGCCGTCGAGGTACTGCAGGGTGTAGTCGCCGAGGTCGTTCTCCGTGAAGGGCGTGTCCGCGCGCACCGCGGTGGCCGGGACCTCGATCCGGCCGGTGGTTTCGGTGACGGCCGCCCGGTCGACCGTCGCGGTGCGCAGGGCTCGCTTCTGCGCCGGCGAGATCATCTCGAAGGTGATCCGGAAGGTCTGCTCGCACGGCCCGAAGCCCTGGTCCTCGGCCTTCTTCGCGGCCGGGGCGGCGATCTCGCAGACCACCGCGATGTCCTCCCGGCCCAGCGCGTGCAGGAACTCCTCGAAGCGCCGGATGCCGTCGGGTGCGGCCGGGGCGGGTGGCGAGGGCGGTCGGTCCTGCTTGCGGTACAGCGTGGCCGACCCCGTCACGCCACCGCCGGTGTAGGTCATCTTCAGCGACTCGCCGTCCCGGTGGAGCGTCACCGTGCCCTCGGTGACGCAGTTGCCGGCCTCCTTCTCGAGGATCCGTTCGCGCAGCTCGAGCCACTGCCCGGTCGCGTCGGTCAGCTGGAGGACCCCGCTGCAGGCCAGGTGCGGATCGGGGTCCGTCCAGGTCGTGCGGTATTCGACCGCGTTCGACTCGCCGTCCAGGACCACCCGCATGTGGTACGGGCGCGTCGCCGGGGACTGCTCGACCGGGTCGCGGGTTTCCCAGGTCCCCGCGAACCCGTCCGGCAGCCGGGCGGGGACCGCGCAGCGGCGGTCGGTGAACACGTCGGCCAGCTGCCGTCCCGGGTAGGGGCCGGCCGGCCCGGAGAACCCGGGCACGAGCGACTGGGCGCCCCACGCGCCGCGGTAGCCGTACCACGGCTCGGCATCCAGCGCGCGGGGCTGCGTGTTCCACAGATCGCCCTGCGACGTCCAGTCGAAGGTGGCGCCGGAGACGTGCCAGCCCTTCGACGGGTACGACGCGTGCGATCCCCTGGCCGAGTACACGACCGGGTGGCCGTCCTCGTGGTCCAGCTCCGCCCAGGGCACCGAGCACGGGTCGGCGCCGTGGCCGAAGAAGGTCACCGCGACCGGCTCGCCGTGCCGCAACTGGACGGCCACGCGTTCCCAGTCGCCCTCGTGCGTGTTGCCGGCCGGGGTGCCCGCGGGCCGGAGTTCGTTGCGGCCGTAGAAGAACCAGTACACGAAGGCGGAGCGCGTGTCGTCGGCGCGGTGGTGTTCCCAGTACATCGGCGGGGGAGCGTCGTCGGGCTGGATGCCGTCCGGCGCGTCGAGGTAGAACCCGCCGTCGGCGTCCGGCGAAACCTCCGCGCCCGAGTGGCGGACGCAGGGGAAGACCGGCTTGGCCGGGGACGGGACACCGGGATCGGCGTCCTTGCGGTGCCGGTAGTCGCTCGTCCGGAGCTTGCCGGGGTCGACCGGATCGGCCACCGGTTCGGGGTCCACGCAGTCGTCGTGCTCGTACCGCAGCACCGACTGGCGGATGAACGCGGTCGCCGACATCGGGGTGAACCGCTCGTCCTCGGCGAGCCACACCCGCGGCGCGAACCGCGGCGCCGATGTCTCGTCCGTGCCGGCCGGGGTCGGGGCGGACGACTCCTTCGGACCCGGTTCGTCGTCCTGGCACGCCGTCAGCAGCGTCACGGCCAGCAGCGCCGCCCCCAGCATCGCACGCATCCGCCGCCCCCTCCGGTCACGCCGTTGCCGAGGACTGTACGCACCGGACGCAGCGGCCGTGCGTGTTTTCCGCCTATGTCCACTGCGGACGGTGCCCGGCTCAGGTCGCCGGGCGCTCCTTCCTCCGGCGGAGCGTGCGCTCGAGGATCCCGAGGGTGGCCTTGAGCGCGGCCGCGGAGACGACCGGGAAGGTGACGCGCCGCCGCCACTCCTCGCCGACCTGCGACCAGTCGTAGTACGACGTGACGAGGGTGCCGCCCTCGGCCGGCTCCAGCCGGTAGCCGTAGACGTGGCGCGCGTGCGGCGGCTGCGGCCCCTCGACGGTCCAGGCGATCTCCTCGTCCGGGACGAACGCGGTGATGACGACCTCGACGTCGTACTTGCCCAGCGGGACGTCCCCGAGCGCGTCCCGGTCCATGTGGACCACGAACCGGTCGCCGGCCTGGCGGACCGGTTCGCCTTCGGCGTCCATGAGCATTCCCGACGCGTCGATGTCCACGTGGCCCTTCGGGTCGGTCAGGACCGCGAAGACGGCGCCGGCGGGGGCGGGAACGAGCCGGGACACCTCGATCCGCTCGGTGGTGCCGCCCGGCGGCGGTGTTTCCGCCGTGGCGACCAGGACCGCGCGGCCGAGGACGTGCGAGGACATCACGAAGCCGAGCAGGGCCGGGGTGGCGTCGGCCGGGACGCCGACGGACTCCACGTCGAGGGCGTGCACCACGACGAAGTAGCGGTGCGGTCCGTGCCCGGCGGGCGGGGCCGCGCCGAGGAAGCGGGCCACCCGGGCGTCGTTGGGCAGCTGGAACGCGCCCGCGGGCAAGCCCTGACCGGTGTCGTCCCCGGCCCCCTCGGGCAGCTCGGTCACCGCCGCCGGGATGTCGGCGACCGCCCAGTGCCAGAACCCGGACCCGGTGGGGGCGTCGGGGTCGTAGACGGTGACGGCGTAGCTCTTGGTGCCTTCGGGGGCGCCGCTCCAGGACAGCTGCGGGGAGATGTCCTGGCCGCCGGGGAGGTCGGCGGAGAGCTGCGCGGGTGGCCAGGCGGCGCCGTCGGCGACGGTGGTGCTGGTGACGGTGAAGGAGGCTGCCCCGGGCAGGCGGGCGAAGGGGTCGTTGGTGATCGCATCGGTTGCCATGTGATCGATGATAGCGCAAATAATCGATTATTAGCTCGGTCATCTATAGTCGGTCCATGAGCGCGGGGAAGCAGATGCTGTCCGAGCAGGTGTACGTCCGCCTGCGGGAGGCGATCATGCGTGGCGACTACACCCCCGGGGCGGCCCTCAAACCGCACGAGCTGGCCGCCGAGCAGGGCGTGAGCCTGGCCGTCGTGCGCGAGGCGCTCGTGCGGGTCGTCGGCGACGGTCTCGCCGACCGGCTGCCCAACCGGGGTTTCGCCGTCCCGGCCTTCTCCGACCGGCGGTGGCAGGAGATCGCCGAGGCCCGCCGGACCGTCGAACCGGTCGTGCTGCGCCTGTCCATCGAGCGCGGCGACGTCGACTGGGAAGCCCGCGTGCGTGCCGCTCACCACCGTCTCGCCCGCACCCCGGCGTACCTGCCGGGCGACGGCGAGTACTACAGCGAGGAATGGTCCGAAGCCCACCGGGTCTTCCACCGGACCCTGCTGGAGGGATGCGGCAATCCCGTGCTGCTGGAGACGTTCGACCGGATGTGGACCGCGAGCGAACTGGCCCGGCGGTGGGCGGCGAGGCGCACCCCCGGCCGCGACGGCGGCGACGAACACCGCCGGCTGGAGGAGACCGCGCTCGCCCGTGACGCGGACGCCGCGGCCGAGGCGCTGGTGCAGCACCTCACCCTGACCGCGGCCGCGCTCCACGACTCGGCCAGGGGAGGCTGAGGAACCCCTCCCTCGCGGGCGCGGCGGGCGTTACTTCAAGCCCGCGCTCAGCGCCAGCGCCGCCGCCTCGCCGCGGGAGCTCACCTCCAGCTTCTGCAGCACCCCGGTGACGTGGAACTTCACCGTGCTCTCGGTGACGCCCAGCTCCGCCGCGATCGCCTTGTTGCGTTTGCCCTGCGCGAGCAGCGTCAGCACCTCCCGCTCGCGGCGGTTGAGGTTCGTCAGCCGCGTCTCGCCCGAGGACTCGGCCGGCGGGGCGAGCGGCAGCGAGATCGTGACGCGGCTTCCCCAGCCCGGGGCGGCGTCGATGTCCACCGTGGCGCCCAGCGTGCGCGCCCGGCCCTGCAGGCCGCGGCGCAGCCCCTCGGCGTCCAGCTCCCCGGACCCCTGGTCCCGCACGTCGACCACCAGCCCCGAACCGTCGCCGGACCAGGCGATCCGCAGCCGCGCCAGCCCGGGCTGGGCGGTGAACGCCAGCACCGCGGTCCGCGTCATCGCCCGGGCGGCGTAGGCGATCTCGCCCGGCAGCGACCCGCCGGCCGGGGCGACGAACTCGATCGGCGCCTCGTGGTGGCGCAGCATCCGCCGGATGTCCTCCCGCAGCCGGGCGAACGCCTCCGGCGCCGGCTCCTCGGACAGCGCCTGCTCCGACTTCTGCGCCGACCGCAACGCCAGCAGCGCCGCCGACGCCGAGTCCGCCGCCGCCAGCCGGGCACGGCCGTCGTCCAGCGCGCTGGACCGCAGCGTGGTCAGGATCGTCACCAGCGCCGCCTCGTGCGCGGCCGCCAGCTCGGCGATCGTCCGCTCCCGCTCGCTGGAGGCCGCGCGCGACTCGGCCAGGTAGTCCGGGCTGGCCTGGGCGACCTGCTGGCTGATCGACGTCACCACCAGGCCGAAGATCGCGGCCAGCAGCTCCGGCTCGGGCAGCCGCCGCCGCGCCGCGCGGGGGACCAGCACCAGCAGCGTGCCGGCCGGATCGCGCACCACCCACACCGTCCGCGCCGCGCCCGCGATCGACGCGGTCGTGCTCACCGGACGGCCGGGCTCGACCGCCGCCTTCAGCGCCTCCAGCTCGCCGATGGTGACCTTGTTGATCATCTCCGTCGCACCGGCCACCTTCCGCGGCCGCCCGGTGCACTCCCGGGTGAAGATGACCAGCGCGGTGTGCGGCCACCGCTCGGACAGCAACCGCGACAGGCGCCGGGCGATCTCGTGCAACGGCCCGTCCACGACCTCCCGCAGCGCCACCAGACCCGACACGGCATCCATCCGGCCACTCTAGCCGGAGGTCGAGGTTTTACTGGTCCGACGGCCAGGTCGCGCCGGCGCTCATCGGGGTTACCGTCGCCAACGGTATGCGTCACCGCGCATGCTTCTCCACCGAAAGGAACAGCCGATGCCACAGACGGTCCGCGGCGTGATCGCCCGCTCGAAGGGAGCTCCGGTCGAGCTCACCGACATCGTGATCCCCGATCCCGGCCCCGGTGAGGTCGTGGTCGCGATCGCCGCGTGCGGGGTGTGCCACACCGACCTGACCTACCGCGAGGGCGGCATCAACGACGAGTTCCCGTTCCTGCTCGGCCACGAGGCCGCCGGCACCGTCGAAAGCGTCGGCGAGGGCGTCGACTCCGTCCAGCCGGGCGACTACGTCGTCCTCAACTGGCGCGCCGTGTGCGGCCAGTGCCGCGCCTGCAAGCGCGGCCGCCCGCAGTACTGCTTCAGCACCTTCAACGCCACCCAGAAGATGACGCTGACCGACGGCACCGAGCTGACCCCGGCGCTGGGCATCGGCGCGTTCGCGGACAAGACGCTCGTGCACGCGGGGCAGTGCACCAAGGTCGACCCCGCCGCCGACCCCGCGGTCGCCGGGCTGCTCGGCTGCGGCGTCATGGCCGGCCTGGGCGCGGCGGTCAACACCGGCGCGGTGAGCCGCGGCGACTCCGTCGCGGTCATCGGCTGCGGCGGCGTCGCCGCGGCCGCGATCGCCGGGGCCCGCCTGGCCGGGGCCAGCAAGATCATCGCGGTGGACCGGGACGCGAAGAAGCTCGACTGGGCGGTCGAACTGGGCGCCACGCACACGGTCAACGCCACCGACGCCGACGTCGTCGAGGCGGTCCAGGCCCTGACCGGCGGGTTCGGCGCCGACGTCGTCATCGACGCGGTGGGCCGCCCGGAAACCTGGAAGCAGGCCTTCTACGCGCGCGACCTCGCGGGCACGGTGGTGCTGGTCGGCGTGCCGACCCCGGACATGCGGCTGGAGATGCCGCTGCTCGACTTCTTCTCCCGCGGCGGCGCGCTGAAGTCGTCCTGGTACGGCGACTGCCTGCCCGAGCGCGACTTCCCGGTGCTGATCGACCTGTACCTGCAGGGCAGGCTGCCGCTGGACAGGTTCGTCACCGAGCGCATCGCGCTGGACGACGTCGAGAAGGCCTTCCACACGATGCACGCCGGTGAAGTGCTGCGCTCGGTGGTGGTCTGGTGAGCTTCCGCATCGACCGGGTCGTCACCTCCGGCGTCTTCGAACTCGACGGCGGCAGCTGGGAGGTCGACAACAACGTCTGGCTGATCGGCGACGACCACGAGGTGGTGGTGGTCGACGCCGCCCACGACGACAAGCCGATCGTGGAGGCCGTGGCCGGGCGCAAGGTGGTCGCGGTGATCTGCACCCACGGCCACAACGACCACGTCACCTTCGCCCCGCAGCTGGGCGAGCAGCTGTACGCGCCGGTGATCCTGCACCCGGCCGACCAGCAGCTGTGGGACATGACCCACGCCGGGCAGGCGTTCTGGAAGGCCGACGACGGTCAGCGCGTCGCCGTCGCCGGCACCGAGATCGAGCTGCTCCACACGCCGGGCCACTCGCCCGGTTCGGTGTGCCTGCACCTGCCCGAGGCGAAGGCGCTGTTCACCGGCGACACCCTGTTCGCCGGCGGGCCGGGCGCCACGGGCCGCTCGTTCTCCGACTTCCCGACGATCATCGGCTCGATCCGGGAGCGGCTGTTCAGCCTGCCCGAGGACACCCGCGTGCACACCGGCCACGGCGACGGCACCACCATCGGCGCCGAAGCCCCGCACCTGGCGGAGTGGATCGCCCGCGGCTACTGAGCCACGGGCTCCGCCGGGGTGGGCCTGCGGACGAACAACGCGGTCACCAGGGCGAGCACCCCGACGACACCGGCCACCAGGAACGCCGTGCGCAGGCCGGTGGCGCCAGGCTTGCCGGCCGGGTCGGCGCTGCCGAGCGTGGCCACGCTGACGAACACCGCGGTGCCGAACGCGCCCGCGACCTGCTGCACGGTCGCCAGGATCGCGCTGCCGTGCGAGTACAGGTGGTCCGGCAGCACACCCAGCGCCTCGGTCATCAGCGGGGTCATCATGAAGCCGAGGCCCGCCATCAGCAGCACGTGGATGACGATCACCGCGGCCAGCGGCGACCCCGGCCCGAGCAGCACGCGCAGCCACATCGACACCGCCAGCGCCGCCGCGCCGGGGATCACCAGCGGCCGGGCGCCGAACCGGTCGAACAGCGCCCCGACCGGGCGGCCGAGCAGGCCGAGCGTCAGGCCGCCGGGCAGCACCGCCAGCCCGCTGACGAACGTGCTGGTGTGCAGCACGGTCTGCAGGTACAGCGGCAGCATGATCGAGGCGACCCCGAGCAGGCACACGAACAGCAGCGCGGCCAGCACCAGCGCCACGACGAAGCTGCGGTGGGTGAACGGCCGCAGGTCCAGCAGCGCCCGGTCCGCGCGCTGCAGCCGGGTCTGCCGCCAGGTGAACACGGCGAGCAGGGCGAGCCCGACGGCGATCGTGAGCCACGGCGGCACCGGGGCGTGCCCGCCGCCCTCGCCGATGCCGGCCAGGCCGTAGAGCACGCCGCCGAACCCGAGGGCGGACAGCAGCACCGACGGGATGTCCAGCGGCACCTTGCGGGTGGCGCTGTCCAGGCGGAACCAGCCCGCGCCGATCGCCAGTGCGGCCAGCGCCAGCGGCAGCACGATCCAGAACATCCAGCGCCAGCCCAGCGACGCCAGCACCGCGCCGCCGATGGTGGGCCCGATGGCCGGGGCCACGGCGATCACGATGGTGATCGTGCCCATGGTCGCGCCGCGCTTGTGCGGCGGCACCAGGCGCATCACCGACGTCATCAGCAGCGGCAGCATCACGGCGGTGCCGCACGCCTGCACCACGCGCCCGGCCAGCAGCATGCCGAAGCCCGGCGCCAGGCCGCTGATCGCGGTGCCCACGCTGAACAGGGTCAGCGACGCGAGGAACACCTGGCGCGGGGTGAACCGTTCGAGCAGGAACCCGGTGGTCGGGATGACCACCGCCATGGTCAGCAGGAACCCGCTGGTCAGCCACTGCACCGTGGTGGTGGAGACGGCGAGGTCGGCGGTGAGGTCACGCAGCGCGACGCTGAGGATCGTCTCGTTCAGGATCATCACGAACGCGGAGACGACCAGGACACCGATGAGCAGCCCGGACCGCGGCGGCGCCTCGTGGACGGCGTCGGTCGGAGTGGTCGCGGGGGCGGCCATGGATGCACCTCACAGGAACGAGTGGTCGGGGTCGCGGCGTCGGCGCCGCCGGAACGGCCGCACCCCATCCCCCAGCAGGGCGGGCGAACACAGCCGAACCACTTATACGGTGCGAACGCACCACACGTCCACCGCATTCCGCAGCGCCGCCGGCCCGTCCGGCGGAGCCGGGCACGACGAAAAAACGCCGCGAGTCCACAGGGGACTCGCGGCGCTTCTCGCCGGCGAACCGTCAGGCGCGGGTCATCTTGCGCAGCACGTACTGCAGGATGCCGCCGTTGCGGTAGTAGTCCGCCTCACCCGGGGTGTCGATCCGGACCACGGCGTCGAACTCCACCTTGGTGCCGTCCTGCTTCGTCGCGGTCACCTTGACCGTCCGCGGCGTCTCGCCCTCGTTGAGCTTCGTGATGCCCTCGAAGTCGAACGTCTCGGTGCCGTCCAGCCCCAGCGACGAGGCCGACTCGCCCGCCGGGAACTGCAGCGGGATGACCCCCATGCCGATCAGGTTGGACCGGTGGATCCGCTCGAACGACTCGGCGATCACGGCGCGCACGCCGAGCAGCCGGGTGCCCTTGGCGGCCCAGTCCCGCGACGACCCCGAGCCGTACTCCTTGCCGCCGAGCACGACCAGCGGGATGCCGGCCTCGGCGTAGTTCTGCGCGGCGTCGTAGATGAACGCCTGCGGGCCGCCCTCCTGCGTGAAGTCGCGGGTGTAGCCGCCCTGCACGTCGTCCAGCAGCTGGTTGCGCAGCCGGATGTTGGCGAAGGTGCCGCGGATCATCACCTCGTGGTTCCCGCGCCGGGAGCCGTAGGAGTTGAAGTCCTTGCGGTCCACCCCGTGCTCGGCCAGGTACTTCCCGGCCGGCGAGTCCGCCTTGATGGCACCGGCGGGGGAGATGTGGTCGGTGGTCACCGAGTCGCCCAGCTTCGCCAGCACGCGGGCGCCCGTCATGTCCGTGACCGGCTCCGGGTCGGCCTGCATGCCCTCGAAGTACGGGGGCTTGCGCACGTAGGTCGACTCCGGGTCCCAGGCGAAGGTCTTGCCCTCCGGGGTGGGCAGCGACTTCCAGCGCTCCCCGCCGTCGAACACGTCGGCGTAGTCCTTGGTGAACATCTCCTGCGTGATCGCCGAGTCGATGGTCTGCTGGATCTCCTGCGGCGACGGCCAGATGTCGCGCAGGAACACGTCGTTGCCGTCCGAGTCCTGCCCGAGCGGCTGCTCCTCGAAGTCGAAGTCCATCGTGCCGGCCAGCGCGTAGGCGATGACCAGCGGCGGGGACGCCAGGTAGTTCATCTTGACGTCCGGGTTGATGCGGCCCTCGAAGTTCCGGTTGCCGGACAGCACCGACACGACCGTCAGGTCGTTCTCCTGCACCGCGGCCGAGATCTCCTCGGGCAGCGGGCCGGAGTTGCCGATGCAGGTGGTGCAGCCGTAGCCGACCAGGTGGTAGCCCAGCTTCTCCAGGTACGGCCACAGGCCGGCCTTCTCGTAGTAGTCGGTGACGACCTGCGAGCCCGGCGCCATCGACGTCTTGACCCACGGCTTGACCGACAGGCCCTTCTCCACCGCGTTGCGGGCCAGCAGGGCGGCGCCCAGCATCACCGACGGGTTGGAGGTGTTGGTGCACGAGGTGATCGAGGCGATCACCACGGCGCCGTGGTCCAGCACGAACTCGCCACGCTCTTCCGAACGCACCGTGACCGGCTTGGACGGGCGGCCCGAGGCGCCGTTGGCGGCGGAGGCCACGACCGGCGCGGCCTCTTCGTCGGCGAAGGACAGGCTCGGCGCGTCACTGGCCGGGAACGACTCCTCGACCTTCTCGTCGACCTTGGTGTGCGGAGTCGGGTGCTGCTCCTCGACGTAGTCGTGCACCGACTTGCGGAACGCGGACTTGGCGTCGGTCAGCTCGATGCGGTCCTGCGGGCGCTTCGGGCCGGCGATCGACGGCACCACCGTCGACAGGTCCAGCTCCAGGTACTCGGAGTAGGACGCCTCGCGGCTCGGGTCGTGCCACAGGCCCTGCTCCTTGGCGTAGGCCTCGACCAGCGCGACCTGCTCGGCCGAGCGGCCGGTGAGCTTGAGGTAGCGGATCGTCTCGTCGTCGATCGGGAAGATCGCCGCGGTCGAGCCGAACTCCGGGCTCATGTTGCCGATGGTGGCGCGGTTCGCCAGCGGTACCTGCGCGACCGACTCGCCGTAGAACTCGACGAACTTGCCGACCACGCCGTGGCGGCGCAGCATCTCGGTGATCGTCAGCACCACGTCGGTCGCGGTCACGCCGGCCGGGATCTCGCCGGTCAGCTTGAAGCCGACCACGCGCGGGATCAGCATCGACACCGGCTGGCCCAGCATCGCGGCCTCGGCCTCGATGCCGCCGACGCCCCAGCCCAGCACGCCCAGGCCGTTGACCATGGTGGTGTGCGAGTCGGTGCCCACGCACGAGTCGGGGTAGGCCTGGCCGCCCCGGGCCATCACCGTGCGGGCCAGGTGCTCGATGTTGACCTGGTGCACGATGCCGGTGCCCGGCGGGACGACCTTGAACTCGTCGAAGGCGCCCTGGCCCCAGCGCAGGAACTGGTAGCGCTCGCGGTTGCGCTCGTACTCGATCTCGACGTTGCGCTCGAACGCGTCCGCGCGGCCGAACACGTCGATGATCACCGAGTGGTCGATGACCAGCTCGGCCGGGGCGAGCGGGTTCACCTTGTCCGGGTCGCCGCCGAGGTCGGTGACGGCCTCGCGCATGGTGGCCAGGTCGACCACGCAGGGGACACCGGTGAAGTCCTGCATGATCACGCGGGCCGGGGTGAACTGGATCTCGATCGACGGATCGGCGGCCGGGTCCCAGTTGCCCAGCGCGCGGATGTGGTCGGCGGTGATGTTCGCGCCGTCCTCGGTGCGCAGGAGGTTTTCGAGCAGGATCTTCAGGCTGTAGGGCAGCTTTTCGGACCCGGACACCTTGTCCAGGCGGAACACCTCGTAGGAGGCGTCACCCACCTTCAAGGTGTCACGGGCGCCGAAGCTGTCCTTGCTGGCTGGTGCGGTCACGTCTAACTCCCTGGGCAGGGTCGTCGCCGTCAGTTCGGTTCGGGTCTGTCTGTCGCGAGTCTGGCGCACGCGGCTCGCGTCCGCAGACGCGGGGACGGCGCAGGCTCCCACGCCCCAAACAGTACGCTTGTCCTTTTTTGACTTCAACGCGACCCGCCCAGGCGGCGGTGTGATCTCCTTCGCGCTACTCCGCCAGGCGCAGCAGCGCGTCGATGTCCTCCGGCTGCAGGCTGCGCAGCACGGTCAGGCCCAGCTCGTTGAACGTGCGCAGCGGGCTGACGTAGTGCTGGCCGGCGACCTCGGTGGTGACCACGCCGAGACCCTGGCCCAGGATGCCGCTGGACAGGTGCCGCAGCACCTGCGTGACCTCCTCGGGCACCGACGAGCCGATCTCGCTCTCGATGTTGTCGGTGACGAAGTCGGCGCACAGCTCCTCGGTGCGGCCCTCGCCGGTGGCCTCGTAGCAGTCGCCCTTCTTCGTCACCGTGTAGGTCTCGCCGGCGGGGCTCTCGATCTGCACGTGGGTCACGGTGGCGCGGGTGCCGCCGGGCACCGCGGAGGTCTCGGTCCGCAGGTCGAGCAGCTTCGCGCCGCTGGGCTCGGCGTCCTCGGCCGCGGCCGCGGCGGCGGCGGGGCCGGCGTCGTGCAGGACGGCCATCTCGTCCGGCGGCAGCAGCTCGATGACGCGCGTGACGTCGGCGTCCAGCGCGGCCTGCACGAGCTGCTTGACGGCCTCGTTCGGGCTGTTCGCGCCGCGCGCCGGGATGGAGGTGGTCGGCCACGGCTCGTTCTCGTCCCGCAGCGCGTAGTCGGCCATCGTGTAGAGCAGGCTCGGGTACCACTCGCCGTCGACCTTCACGGTCGCGATGCGGACCGGCTCACCGGAGTCGGCGACCTCCTCGGCGATGTCGATCGTCTCGGTCTGCGGGCCCTCGCCGGCGGGCATCTGCTCCATCAGCCGGTCCGACAGCGGCAGCTTCGACGGGTCCGCGGTCACCGTGATCGTGCCGCCGGTGAGCTTGGTGATCGTCAGGTGGTCGTTGACCTGCTCGGCCGCGGCCTCGTCGAAGGTCAGGTTCTCGGCCTTGACCTGCATGCCGGTCAGGGCCTGCGGGTTCGCGTCCGGCTTGAGGATGCCCAGCCGCTTGAGTTCGTCGGTGGTCTGCCCGATCGGCTCGGTGAGCAGCTTCGCCTCGGCCGGCGCGAGGGCGCCGACCATGCCGACCACGTCGTTGCCGCTCAGCGCGGTCGCGAGGTTGCGCGCCGCCTCGGTGGGGGTGGCCGCACCGGCGGCGACCGAATCGCGCTGCGACAGCGCGAACCACGTCCCGCCGCCGCCGAGCAGCACGACCAGCGCGACCACCAGCCCGATGATCAGCCCGCGGCGGCCCTTCTTCGGCGGCTGCTGCGGCGGCAGCTGCTGGAAGGGCTGCGTGTACGGCTGCTGCGGGTACTGCTGCTGTGGGTACTGCTGCTGTGGGTACGGGGGCTGCTGCCCGTACGGCTGCTGGGGGTACTGGTTCTGCTGGTACGGCCACTGACCGTCCTGGGGAGGCATGCTCACCGTGTCCTACCTGCTCTCGCCGTGATGAAGGTGCCGACCGCGCCGGCCAGCGCGAGGGCGGATCCGCCCAGCGTGGTCACCGGCCCGGCCAGGGAGACGGAGACCACGCCCGTGGTTCCGCCCGCTTGGACGGTGGCGATCAGCGCGACGGTTCCCCCGGTAATCGCCAGGATCGCCGTCAACGTTGCGCCCGTGCGCGCCAGACCGCAGACCAGCAGCACCAGGCACACCGCCGCCAGCGCCGGAACCGCCACCCACGCGCGCAGCCCCGTGCCGGCGAGCGGGTCGTCGAGCAGCGCCAGCCGGTCGGCCAGCCCGGCCGCCGCGTAGCTGCTCCGGCTCACCGACCCGGACCGGAACCAGGGCAGGAACGTGCCCGCCACCACCAGGACCAGGCCCAGCGCGGCGACGGCGGGGCCAATCCGCGATCTCTGCACGCACCTCGGACGCACCGGAACGTCCGGAGGATCCCCGGTTGGGGTGAAAGTTGTCGCTGTGCAGTGTGTGACACCTGGTCTGCGAGTGACTCGGGTGGCACAGTCTCGGGTGCAGTGGGGACGTGTGCGTGGAGGGAGTCGAGGGCGTGGGTGACCAGGGCCGGAGGGCGCGCCGCTGGATGGGGATCGGCGCACTGGCGCTCGTGGCCGTGTCGGTCGCGACCGGGCCGGCCACCGCCGTGCCCCCGCCGCCGCCCAACCCGAGCGACTCCGAGATCAGCGCGAGCCGGCAGGACGCGAACGCCAAGGCCGGCGAGGTCGGGCAGCTGACCAACCAGCTCGCCGAGGCCGAGTCGCGGCTCGCCGAGCTGCAGAGCACGGTCGAGCTGCGCATGGAGGAGGCCAACAAAGCGCTGGTCGACCTGCAGGCCGCGCAGGAGGCCGCCGATCAGGCGCAGCGCGACGCCGACGCGGCCAAACGCGAGGCCGACGCCGCCCAGGCCCAGATCGACGCGGCGCGGGCGAATCTCGACGCGTTCATCTCCAGCAGCTACCAGCAGGGCAGCACCATGGGGTCGATCTCGGCCTACCTGGGCGCCTCCAGCCCGAAGGACCTCCTGTCCCGCGCGCAGCTGCTGGAAGCCGTCAGCGGCAGCCAGCTCAACGCGCTGGAGATGATGCAGCAGGCGCAGACCGACAAGTCCAACAAGGACGCCGCCGCCCGCCAGGCCCTGCAGCTGGCCCAGCAGGCGCAGGACCAGGCCGCGCAGGCCAAGATCACCGCCGACTCCGCGCAGGCCGCGGCCGTGCAGGCCCAGCAGAGCCAGGCCGCGCAGAACGCGCAGCTGGTCGCGCAGAAGACGACGGTCGAGCAGCAGCTGTACCAGGCGCAGCAGCGGGTCAGCGGGCTGCAGGGGCAGCGGCAGCGTTACGAGGACTGGCTCGCGCAGAAGCAGCGCGAGGACGAGGAGCAGGCGCGGCAGGCGGCGCTGGCCGCGGCGATCGCGTCGTCGTCGTCCTCCTCGTCCGCGTCGTCGGGCGGGGGTGGCCGTCCGGCCCCGGCGCCGGCCGTGTCCGGGTCGTCGTCGCAGGTCATCGAGCGGGTGATCGCGCGGGCCATGTCGCAGCTCGGGATGCCTTACGCGTGGGGCGGCGGCAACGCCTACGGCCCCACGCGCGGCATCCGGGACGGCGGCGTGGCCGACGCCTACGGCGACTACCGCAAGGTCGGGTTCGACTGCTCCGGGCTGATGATCTACGCCTTCGCCGGGGTGAAGTCGCTGCCGCACTACAGCGGCTACCAGTACACGTCCGGGCGGCGCGTGCCGCTGGCGCAGATGCGGCGCGGGGACATGCTGTTCTGGGGCCGCAGCGGCATCCACCACGTGGCGCTGTACCTCGGCAACGGGATGATGATCGAGGCGCCGCAGTCCGGGCTGACCGTGCGGGTCACCCGGGTGCGCTACGGCGACATCATGCCGTTCGCGACCCGTCTGGTCGGCTAGTCAGGAAGTCCAGCACCGGCCGGGTCTGTCCGAGGATCGAGTGCGCGACCTCGGGCAGCAGGGTGACGGTCGCGTGCGGCACGGCGCGCTCGATCCGCCGCGCGGTGTCGCGGGAGTCGAACATCGCGTCGCGTCCGCCGACGATCACCAGCACCGGCATGGTCAGCTTCCGCAGGGCCGCGTCACCGAACACCGGCAGCCGGTCCCGGCGGGGAAGGAAGTGCGTGAACATCAGCGTGAGGTAGTCGGCGACCTCGGGGTTTTCGCGCGGGTCGACTCCGGCGACCGCCTTGATCGACCGGCGGGTGCCCCACTGCCCGAACGGCTTGTAGAACAGGGCTTTGAGCAGGAATCCGATCTTCTGCCGCCCGACGCCGCCCGGGCACAGCAAGGCGAGCCGCTCGACCCGCTCGGGCCGCCGCGTCGCGTAGTCCAGGGCCAGCCACCCGCCCAGGGAGGCCCCGGCGATGGCCACGCGGTCCAGGTTCAGGTGGTCCAGGACGCCGTCGAGCCAGGCCGCGTAGGCGGGGGAGCCCAGCGGCGGGCGCGCGGGCGCGGACAGGCCCGGTTCGCCGATCAGGTCGACGGCGTGGACGCGGAAGTGCTTCGCCCACACCGGGACGTCGGCGGCCCACATCGCCGCGTTGGAGCCCGAGCCGTGCAGCAGCACGAGCGGCGGGGCCGTTTCGGGGCCGCAGGTGAGGACGAAGGTGTCGCCCTCGCGGGTCGGGACGTGCCGGCGCTCCGCGGGGACGGGCCAGGCGGCGAGGGCCTGCTCGTAGCGGCGGAGGATCTCCCGCTTGCCGGTGTCGGACTTGTAGATCACGGTCATATCGGTACCTTAACAGCCCTCCCAGAGGGAAGATAGGTAATTATGCGGAGTCTTTGGGTGCCGGGATAGGCTGGGCTGATGAGCGACCTGGCCGCCGTCGTGCTCGCGGGGGGTTCCGCTCGCCGTCTGTCCGGTGTGGACAAGCCGATGCTGGTGGTCGGCGGGAAACCCTTGCTGCACCGGGTGATCGCCGCGGTGGGCGGGGCCGACCCGGTCGTCGTGGTGGGGCCGGCGCGGGACGGGGTCGCCGGGGTGCGCTGGGCCCGCGAGGATCCGCCGGGGGGCGGGCCGGCCGCCCC
>NZ_PQHY01000077.1:0-30423 GCF_003385175.1 Amycolatopsis ruanii | reverse complement strand
GGCTGGTTCTGCACGGGGTGGCTGGTTCTGCTCGGGGGGTGCCGGTTCTGCCCAGGGTGGCTGGCTCTGCCCAGGGTGGCTGGCTCTGCCCAGGGTGGCTGGCTCTGCTCGGGGGTGCCGGTCCTGCCCGGGGGTGGCCGGTCGCCGCTGGTTCACAGGCGGCCGGCCCGGGCGGCGGCGCGGGGGTCATCTGGGGCGCGCACCCGCTACTGCGGCGGCCATCGCGGGAGGGCGGAGGCGGTCGGCGACTGGCGTGCGGGTTCAGGGTCGCCTGGCTGATCCGTCTCGGGCGTGCACTTCCTACTGCGACGGCCATCGCGCGAGAGGAGCGGCGAGTGAAGCGCGGGTTGACGGCTGCCTTGGTTCATCTGGGGCGTGCAGCCGCTACCGCGGCGACCACCACGCGGGACGGCCGGCGAGTGGCCTGCGGGTTTGGGGTCATCTGGCTGGTTGCCTCGGGCGTGCAGCCGCTACTGCGGCGGCCCCGCGAGGGTTGGCGAGTGGCGTGTCGGTTTCGGGCTGCCCGACTGGTTCATCTGGGGCGTGCACCCGTTACTCCGGCGCCGACCGCGCGAGGCGGGCGGCGGGCGGTTCGACGGGTCATCTGGCTGGTTGCCCCGGGCGTGCACCCGCTACTGCGGCGGCCACCGCGCGAGACGGCCGGCGAGCAGCCCTGGTTGCGGCGCCGGAGGCCGCCCGGCCTCGCCTCGTCCGTGGCGTGGGGGCGCCCGTCTGACGGGATGTGAGCGGCGTCGCCGAAACCGTTTTGAAGTCGTGGTGAAACCGCTCGCCCGCAGGCTCTGGTCATGCGACAGGACGAACTCACCTCGATGCCCACCGCACGCCCGGCGGGCTGCCCCTTCGATCCGCCGGCGGAACTGGGCGAAATCCGGGCACGGCAACCACTCGTGCGCATGGAGTACCCGGACGGGCACCGCGGCTGGCTGGTCACCGGGCACGCCCAGGCCCGCACCGTACTGGGCGACTCCCGGTTCACCTCCCGCTACGAGCTCATGCACTTCCCGCTCCCGGGCATACCCGCCGACGTGCCGCCGGCCCCCGTCGGCGACCTCACCGGCATCGACGCGCCCGAACACACCCGCTACCGCAAACTGCTCGCCGGGAAGTTCACCGTCCGCCGGATGCGCCAGCTCACCGAGCGGGTCGAAGAAGTCGCCGCGGAGCACCTCGACGCCATGGCCCAGCACGGGCCGTCGGTGGACCTGGTCCAGGCGTACGCGCATCCCGTGCCGGCCGTGATGATCTGCGAGCTGCTCGGCGTGCCCTACGCCGACCGCGAGTTCTTCCAGCGTCAGGTCGCCGGGCAGATGGACCCGAAAACCACGCCCGAGGAGCAGTACGCCGCCCACGCGGCACTCCAGGACTACCTGCGCGAACTGGTGCGGGCCAAACGCGCCGAGTCCACCGACGACGTGCTCGGCGACCTGACCACGAGCGATCTCACCGACGAGGAGCTGTCCGGCATCGGCGCGTTCCTGCTGGGCGCCGGTCTGGACACCACCGCCAACATGATCGCGCTGGGCACCTTCGCCCTGCTGAGCCACCCCGCCCAGCTCGCCGCGCTCCGAGACGATCCGGGCCTCGTGGACAGCGCGGTCGAAGAGCTGCTGCGCTACCTGACCATCGCCCACACGGGAGTGCGAGCGGCCCTGGAGGACGTCGAACTGGACGGTCAGGTGATCAAGGCGGGCGAGTCCGTGACCATCGCCGCGCACGCCGCCAACCGCGACCCGGAGCGGTTCCCCGATCCCGACACCCTCGACCTGCGCCGCCACGCCGCCGGGCACCTCGCGTTCGGCCACGGCATCCACCAGTGCCTGGGACAGCAGCTCGCGCGTGTCGAGATGCGGGTCGCGATCCCGGCGCTGGTCACCCGCTTCCCGACGCTGCGCCTGGCCGTCCCGCCGGAGGAGGTGCCGTTGCGGCACGACGAGACCATCTACGGCGTGCGCCGGCTCCCGGTGACCTGGGACTGAGCAGCGGCACCGTGATCGTTCGCCGCACTCGGTGGACACCTGTCCGTGGGCGGGGGAAGTCGTCGGTGCAGGCGGTGGCCGGGGGCGATTGTCGCGTGCGAATGCGCCCTGCGTCAGGGGTTTCTGCATGCCGTCGGTCGCGACGTCGGCGGTGCCCCGCTGGAGGAGATCGCCCGCCGGGTTCCCTGGCCGGCGGGCGCTCGCCCTGGCGGGTGGTCGGTGCGGTGTCGGGCGGGTTTTCGTGGTGTCGCCGGTCCACTGAGTGGGCGGTTGGAGCCAACGGAGGTTCCCCATGGTGTGCCTTCTGTCCATTGTGGTTGCGGTCTGCTGATCAGTCTAGGAGCGCGAAAACCCGCCGCACATCTACCGAAAGACAGATTTTCCGGACCCCTACCGCACGACGCCGCGCACCGCTTCCGGCCACTCCAGGGGCACGCCGAGCTTCCCCAGCCGCGCCTGGAAATCCGCCAGCAGACCGGGCTTCGCACGCACCGCCCGCGCGGGGACGCCTCGCTCCAGCGCGAACGCCGCCAGTGCTCCCGCCGCCTCGCCGGTGTTCCACTCCACCGGGTGTAGCCGGTAGCAGCCGTTGGTCACGTGGGTCACCCCGAGACACTTGCCACCGGCCAGCAGGTTCTCCAGCCGCACCGGCAACAGCGCGCCGAGCGGGATCTGGAACGGGTGGCAGGCGATGTCCAGGTACCCCCGGCCGCCGGTGCTCGGGTGCAGGTCGATCCGGTAGCAGCCCACCCCGACGCTGTCGGCGAACTGCTCGGCCTGCCCGATCCCCACGCGCGCCGCCACCCCGACGTGCTGCTCCAGCACCGTGAACTCGGCCCGGATCCGGCGGCTCTCCCGCACGTACGGCGCCAGCGCCAGCCCATCCGGCGTGCCCAGCGGCTCACCGGCCAGCCGCAGGCCCGGATACCCCGCCTCGGTCTGCAACCAGTGCACGAAGGACAACGTCAGCGACCGCGCCTGCGCCAGCCGCGTGGCACGCTCCTCCGGCGCCACCCCGGTCACCGGCGCCAGCCAGTAATCGATCTGCGGCCAGTTCACCAGCGTCACATCGGGCCGCGGCGGATCCCACAACCGTCCACTCCGGATCCGCCGGAACCGCCACAGGTCCTGCCCCTCGCCGAACAACGGCCGGCTCAGCGGCTCGCCCGTCTCCGGTTCCTGCGTCGTCCAGCCCAGCTGCGGTCCCGGCCAGAACGGCGCCCGGTAACTCCGCCAGAAGTCGTAGTCGGCGGGCCGCGGCACGACGTGCGAGCCGTCCGGGTCCCACTCCAGCGCCGCGCACCACGTCAGCGCCTGCTGGTCCAACGGATCGGCAGGCCCGTCCAGCGCGTGCGGCTCACCCGTCTCGTCCGCGCTCTCCGAGCCGAGCACGTGCTCGCACCCCGCCAGCGGCAGCACGTCACCCTCTTCGGTCGCGTCGATCACGTACGACGCGCTCACCGACGCCGCACCCTCCGGCGACGCGAACTCCACCGCGTCCACCCGGTCGCCCGTCGTCGCCGCGCCGACCGGCGTGTGGTGGTACCGGATCTCCAGGTTGCCCGCCCGCACCAGCGGTGCCAGCAGCTCGTCGAGCACCTCGCCGACGACCACCGGCTCGGCGCACAACGCGCTCACCCAGCCCTCGCCCGGGTTCAGCTCGCGCACCGCCCGCGCCTCCGCGCTCAGCCGGGGGTCCGCGCGGTACCGGTCACGCACCCGGGACCGCATCAGCCGGTACGACTGGGTGCTGCCGAACGTCTCGACCCACGCGTTCTCGTCCGGCGGCACGGCCTGCGCGGTCAGCTGACCGCCGAGCCGCCCGGTCGTCTCGGTCAGCACCACCCGGCGGCCGAGCATCGCCGCGGACAGCGCCGCGGCCACCCCGCCGCAACCGCCACCGACCACCAGCACCTCGCAGTCGGAACCCATCGCCCTCCCTCTCACTTCACGCCCGTCTGGGCGAGGCTCTCGGTGATCTGCCGCCGCGCCACCAGGTAGGCGATCACCAGCGGCACGGTCGAAATCGCCGTGGCCGCCATCTGCGGACCCCACAACGGGTTGCCGCTGGTGTCGGTGAGCGCGGTCAGCGCGAGCGGCACCGTGTACAGCTCGCTGCGGTTGACGAACACCAGCGGCTCCAGGAATGAGTTCCAGCTGTACAGGAACGCGATGATGCCGATCGTGCCGAGCATCGGGCGGGTCAGCGGCAGGATCAGGCTCAGGAGGATCCGCGCCCGGCCCATGCCGTCGATCATCGCCGCCTCCTCCAGCTCGACCGGGATCGACTGGATGAACTGGCGCATCAGGAAGATCCCGGTGACCCCGGTCGCGCCGAACACCGCCAGCGCCAGCAGCGGCACGTGCGTGTCGGCCAGCCCGAGGTCCTTCATCAGCGTGAAGTTCGGGATCAGCGTGACCTCGACCGGCAGCATCAGCGCGCTCAGGAACAGGAAGAAGATCACGTTGCGCCCGGGGAAGCGCAGCCGCGCGAACGCGTAGCCGGACAGCAGCGACAGGGCGCACGTGAACAGCGCGACCAGCACCGCGATGTAGAGGCTGTTGTAGATCTGCCGCGCGAACGGCTGGAACGCGAAGACGTCCCGGATGTTGTCCAGCGTGACGTCGCGGGGGATGAGCTGCGGCGGGGACGCGAGCACGTCGCCGGGCAGCTTCAGCGCGCTGGCGATCATCCACAGGAACGGGAACACCAGCGGCACCGACAACACCACGAGGAACGCGTACCGGAGCACGCGGCTGACGGTCCTACTCACTGTGCACCCACTTCCTCCGCGCCCACCACTGCGCCGCCACCAGGAGCAGCGTCAGTCCGAAGAGCACGACGGCGATCGCGCTCGCGTACCCGGTCCGGAACAGCTGGAACGCCTGCTCGTACAGGTAGTAGGCGAGCACCGACGTCGCGTGCGGCGGCCCGCCGTGCGTCATCAGCTGGATGTAGTCGAACACCTGGAACGACCCGATGAACGTGATCAGCACGACCACCAGCGTCGTCGGCGCGATCAGCGGCAGCACGATGTGCCGGGTCACCCGCCACTCGCTGGCGCCGTCCAGCCGCGCGGCCTCCAGGGTCTCCGACGGCATGTTGCGCAGCGCGGCGAGGAAGATCACCGCCTTGAGCCCGACCGTCTTCAACGCCGCCACCACGGTCACCGCCGCCAGCGACGGCTGGGCCTCGAACAGCCAGTTGGGCCCGGTGATCCCGAACACCGACAGGAACTCGTTGACCCCGCCGCCCTTGCCCTGCAACAGGAACCGCCACACCAGCGCCCACGCCGCCTGCGAGGTGATCACGGACAGGAAGGCGAGCGTGAGGAACACCTCGGCCCCCGGCGGGCGCCGGTAGAGCACGAGCGCGAGCCCGAGCGACAACCCGACGTTGATCACCACGAGCCCGAGCGCGAACACCCCGGTGACCGCCAGCGAATGCCAGAACGTGGCGTCCTCGGTGAACAGCTCGCGGTAGTTCGCCCACCCCGCGGGCTTCGACACGCCGGCACGCAGGTCCGTGTGGCTGAACGACAGGACCACGATGGACACCAGCGGAACCAGCACGAACAGGATGAACCCGATCATCTGCGGGGTGATGAGCAGGTAACCGGTCAGCGTCTCGCGGACGCGGCGCCGTGCGACCACGACGTCCCCCTAACTCTTCTCGCGCAGCAACGGGCCGACTTCGCCGCACAGTTCGGACAGTGCCTCCGGCACGTTCGCGCCGGGCGACCACAGCTCGTCGAACACCGGCTGCGCCGCGGTCTTGATCTCCGGCCAGGTGCGCGGGTACTGGAACGCCTGCCCCTCGGTGATGCCCGGCACCAGGATGTTCGTGACCGCGTCCGGCGGCAGCGCGGTCCCGGCGTACACCTGCGTGGCGTCGGCGAGCACGGACTGGCGCGGGGGCGGGAAGAACCGGGCCAGCTCGCGCATCGAGCGTTCGCTGGTGAGGAACTTCAGGAACTCGATCGCCAGGTCGCGGTGCGGCGCCTGCTGGAACACCACGAGCCCGGCCTGCCCGGTCACCTGCGGCTGCCCGCCGGGGCCGGCGGGCAGCGGCGCGAAACCGTACTGGAACTTCGCGCCCTTCAGCTGCGACAACCGGGAGAGCTGGGTGATCGTCAGCGCCGCGTTGCCGGCGTAGAAGTCCGCCTGCGCGCTGGCCGGCACCGCGGTGCCGTCGGCGAACGCCATGCGGTGCAAAGTTCCGATTGCCCGCGCGGCTTCCGATGAGTCCATTGTGCACTCATCCCCGGAAGCGAAGCGCGCGCCGTAGGCCCGCAGCAGCGGGTCCAGCGTCGGCCACGACACCGGCAGCGGCCCGTACAGGCTGCCTTCGTTGCTCTGGAACACATAGCTCCCGCTCGGCAACGTCGACTGCAACTCGCGCGCGAGACCGGCCAGCCGGTCCCACGTCCACTCGCCGCGCGCGGCCAGCTCCGCGGGATCCGGCAGACCGGCCCGGGCGAAGAAGTCCCGGTTGTAGACGACGAAGAACGGACTGGTCGAGAACGGCACCCCGTACACGGCGTCCCCGTCCTGCCAGTTCGTGAAGGCGCTCGGCACGAAGTCGCCCAGCCGGTACGCGGGGTCCGCGCGCAGGGCGGGCCCGACGTCGGCGAGCACCTCGGTGGCGGCCAGGCCGACCGCGTCCGGCGCGCCGAGCCAGCCGAGGTCCGGTGGGTCACCACCGGCGAGCCGGACGGACACCTTCGTCGTGTAATCGGCCTGCGGCACGGTCTGGATCCGCACCGGCGTGCCGCCGTGCTGGGCCGAGAATTCCCCGGCGAGCCGGTTGAGCAGGCCCAGCTGTTCCTGGTTGGACGTCCAGACGGTCATGGTGACCGTGTCGGCGCCGGCGCGGTCGCCGATCCCGCAGGCCGCGGTCAGCGCGACCGCGGAGACGGCGAACAGGCGCCCCCATCGCTTTCTCATGCAACCTCTCCGTTGGGGTCGTCAGTCTCAGGCGCGGGTGAGCGTGGTCCCCTCGTGCTGGGGGCACTCGACGGTGCTGATCGCGTCGCCGCCGCCCTCCACCGCGGCCAGCAGCTGCTCCAGCGCGCGGCGGCCGACCAGGCGGCCGGGAATGCCGTAGCCGGACCAGTGCTCGTCCGCGCTCTCCTCGGAGATCCCGGCCACGGCGATCGGCAGGCCGGGGGCCACTGTCCGCACCGCCTCGGCGTAGCCGGTGTTCTCGGCGACGACGGCGGTGACCCCGCTCTCGCGCAGTTCCCGCACGAACGCGGGGGAGATCTCGTCGAGCTTGGGGAAGGACGACGACACCACGAGATCGCCGTCGCGCAGCCCGGCGAGCCGGTCGGCGGTGGCGGGCAGACCGGAATTGGCGCCCACGTACCGGACCTCGCGGTGGCCGAGCGCGGCGATCCGGCCGGCCAGCACGCGCCCCGCGCCCCGGTAGTCCGGCGACACGTTGGGCACCTCGCGCCCGTCGTCGAGGAACCGCCGCCCGATGAAGACGAACGGGTACTGCTCGGCGACCAGCTGCTCCAGGTCGGCGGGGATCTCGTCCCGCCCGAGCAGCACGGCGCCGTCCACCAGGCGCAGCTTGTTCTCACCGCCGGCGTAGATGCTGCGCACCGGCCCGGACATCGCGGCGCTGGTGAACAGCAGCAGGTCGTTCCCGGACTCCTCGGCGGCTTCCTCGATGCCCAGCAGGAACGGGTGGTAGAGGCTGCGTTGCGCGGTGCCGAACACGCGCTCGTAGGTGAAGATCCCGAGCAGCTGGCTGCGCCCCTTCGCCAGGCGACGCGCGAGCGGATCGGCGCGGTAGCCCATCTCCCGGGCGATGTCGAGCACCCGCCGCCGGGTCTCCTCCGGGATCGTCGTCGCCTTGTCGCGCAGGATCAGCGATACCGCCGCCTGGGTGACCCCGGCGCGGCGCGCGATGTCCGCCTGCGAGACCCGGCGTGGCCGGCCCTGGCCAGTTATGCGCATAACTAAACGATGTCAGCCGTGGATCTGGTCTGTCAAGCCCGGCTGGAGTAGAACGAGATCATGGCGATGGAGCTGAAGGTGGACACCGACCCCGCCGAGGTGGGGTTCGACCCGCGGCGGCTGGACCGGATCGAGGCGCACTTCGCCCGGTACGTCGACGACGGGCTGCTGCCCGGATGGCTCGCCGTGGTCAGCAGGCGCGGCAAGATCGCCTACGTCGCGCGGCGCGGGCACCGGGACGTCGAAGCGGGCCTTCCGGTGGAGGTGGACACGCGCTGGCGCATCTTCTCGATGACCAAGCCGGTCACCTCCGTCGCCGCGATGATCCTGTACGAGGAGGGCGCCTTCGAGCTCACCGACCCGATCGCGCGGTGGCTGCCCGAGTTCGCCGCGCCGCGCGTGTACGTCAAGGGCTCGGCGCTCAAACCGGTCACCGAACCGGCCACCGAGCCGATCCGCGTGTGGCACCTGCTCACCCACACCGCCGGGCTCACCTACGGCTTCCACCACGCGCATCCGGTCGACGCGATCTACCGCGCGCACGGCTTCGAGTGGGGCACCCCGCCCGGCGCCGACCTCGCCGAGTGCACGCGGCGGTGGGCCGAGCTGCCGCTGGCCTTCCAGCCGGGCGCGGAGTGGAACTACTCCGTGGCCACCGACGTTCTCGGCCGGTTGATCGAAGTGGTGTCCGGGCAGCCGCTCGACGAGTTCTTCGCGCGGCGGGTGTTCGAGCCGCTGGGCATGGGCAGCACCGGCTTCGCCACCGACTCCACCGAGAAGTTCGCCGCGCTGTACGTGCCGGATCCCAGCACGCGCAAGGCGGTCCGCAACGACGCCTTCGGCCGGAGCGGCCTGGCGAAACCCGCCTGCCTGTCCGGCGGTGGCGGGCTGGTGTCCACCGCGGCCGACTACCACCGGTTCACCCAGTTCCTGCTGGGCCGCGGCGAACTCGACGGCGTCCGGCTGCTCGGCCCGCGCACGGTCGGCCTCATGGCGAGCAACCACCTGCCCGGTGGCGTGGACCTGGAGGCCTACGGCCGGCCGCTGTTCGCCGAAATGCCCTTCGACGGGTTCGGGTTCGGGCTCGGGTTCTCCGTGCTGGAGGACCCGGTGAAGGCGAAAACCTTGTCCAGCAAGGGCGAATACGCGTGGGGCGGCGCGGCGAACACGGCGTTCTGGGTCGATCCGGCCGAGGAGATCACGGCGCTGTTCTTCACGCAGCTGCTGCCGTCGAACACCCACCCGATCCGGCAGTACCTGCGGCAGCTGGTGTATCAGGCGGTCGTCTGACGGTGCAGCCGCCGCAGCGCCAGCGCGAGCTGCAACCGCAGGCGCCCGCACGGCTCGTGCACTGACCAGCCCAGCACGGTCTTCGCGTGAGCCAACCGGTCCTGCAGCGTCGAGTGGTGCACGGTGAGCGCGGCAGCGGCCGCGCGCAGGCTCGCGCTGGTGGCGACGGCGTCGAGCGTGGCGAGCATCCACGGCGCGCACGCGGCCGCGCGTTCCAGCGCGCGCACGTCCGGCACCGGTTCGCTGCCCGGTCCGACGGCCTCGGCGAGCACCGCCAGCCCGCCCAGTTCGTCGAACCGGACCACGCGCGGGCCGGGGTCCTCCGGCGTGCCCTCGGCGGTGAACCGCAACGCCGTCCGGGCCGCGGCCAGCGACGCGGGCAGGTCCAGCACCGGCACCAGGGGACCGATGCCCGCGCGGGCACCGGCGGGCGCGGTGATCACCACGCCCGTGGTCCCGTCGGCG
This sequence comes from Amycolatopsis ruanii, assembly GCF_003385175.1. Taxonomy (NCBI): domain Bacteria; kingdom Bacillati; phylum Actinomycetota; class Actinomycetes; order Pseudonocardiales; family Pseudonocardiaceae; genus Amycolatopsis; species Amycolatopsis ruanii. The sequence continues at coordinate 20,704 of NZ_PQHY01000077.1, read as the reverse complement.
TAGGCGACGGCGCGCGCGGTCGACGACAGGCCCAGCCGCCGCGCCGCCTTCCGCCGCGCCTCCGGCGAGGCCGTCTCGTCCAGCACGATCTCGACCGGCTCGGGCACGCGGTTCCGGTCCAGCACGAGGCGGACCGCGGCGGCGGCGCGTTCCAGGATCATCGCGTCCACCGCGGAGGCCGGGCCCGGTCGTTCCAGCCACACCCCGCCCACGCCGGGCCACTCCGGGTCGATCTCACCGCCGGGGGCCGACCGCCGTCCGTCCGCGGTCACCCGCACGCGGTGCCCCGGCACGTCCAGGCGGGCGGGGCAGGACGCGAGCGTTGCCGCCCCGCGGACCAGCGCCTCCAGCCCGGCGTGCCCGTCGCCGAGGCGGTCGAAGTAGGCGATCACCTTGACCGCGGCGCCCGCCTCCGGGTCGAGTGCGGCCAGCCGCCCTGCCAGCTCTCTCACGCGACCATGGTGTCACTCCGCGAGCATGCGGCGCAGCCACCGGAGCCGGGTGGCCCGGGCCTCCTGGGAGAGCGCGGCCCGCGGCGCGAACGCGTCGAACCCGTGGTAGCCGCCCGGCCACACGTGCAGCTCCGCCGAGCCGCCGGCGAGCCAGATGCGCCGGGCGTAGTCGACGTCCTCGTCGCGGAACGACTCGGCCGAGCCGACGTCGATGAACGCCGGCGGCAGCCCGGACAGGTCCGTCGCCCGCGCGGGGGCGGCGTAGGGGGAGACGTCCGGGCCGCCCCGCGCCTCACCCAGCAGGGCCGTCCAGCCGGTCTCGTTCGACGTGCGGTCCCACACGCCGAGCCCCTTCATCTGGTGGGTGGACGGGGTCTCGTTGCGGTCGTCGAGCATGGGCGCGATCAGCAGCTGACCCGCCAGCCGCGGTCCGCCGCGGTCCCGGGCCATCAAGGCGACCGCGGCGCCCAGGCCACCGCCCGCGCTGCCGCCGGCCACGATCAGCCGCGCCGGGTCGATGCCCAGTTCCCCGGCGTGCTCTGAGGTCCACCGCAGCCCGGCGTAGCAGTCCTCGACCGGCACCGGGTGCGGGTGCTCGGGCGCGAGCCGGTACTCCACCGACACCACGACGAGCCCCAGTTCGAGGGCCCAGTCCAGCGGCTCCTCGATCCCGACCCGGTTGGTGCCCACGACCATGCCGCCGCCGTGGATCCAGAAGATCCCCGGGGCCGTCGTTCCCAGGTCCGCCGGCCGGGCGACCAGCACGGACACCTCGTCCGACACCCGCCGGTCCACCAGTTCCAGCCGCCCGTCCCGGCTCAGCTCCGCGTCGGACGGCAGGCGCGCGCTCCTGGCCGCGCGCAGCGCGGGGATCATGTCCGCCGTGACCGTGGGCGGGACCTCCTCGGCGATGACGGCGAGCATGGCGGCGGCTTCGGGGTCGAACGCGGGCGGCGGGCCGTACGGGGTGCTGGTGGTCATCGGGCCTCCTGGAGTCACGACGGTGTGACCACCATCGTCACCCGGGCGGGACGCGCCGGGTGGCGGGTGTTGCCCGCCACCCGGCGGGTGGTCATCCCAGCTTGCCGATGATCTCCTCGCCGTAGGCGTGCAGCGTCTGTTCGCGCTGGTCGTGCATCAGGTACACGGCGAACTGGTCGACTCCCAGCGCGGCCAGTTCCTGCAACCGCGCCACGTGCGCCCCCGCGGGGCCGGTCAGGCAGAACCGGTCGACGATCTCGTCCGGGACGAAGTCGGTCGACGGGTTGCCCGCCTTGCCGTGATGGGCGTAGTCGTAGCCCTGCCGCTCGCGGATGTAGTCGGTCAGCTCGTGCGGCACCGGCCCGGATTCGCCGTAGCGGGCGACCAGGTCGGCGACGTGGTTGCCGACCATCCCGCCGAACCACCGCAGCTGGTCCCGCTGATGCGGCAGGTCGTCCCCGACGTAGGCGGGCGCCGCGACGCAGATCGTGATGCCGGCCGGGTCCCGTCCCGCCGCCCGCGCCGCTTCCCGGACCGAGCCGATGGTCCACTCCGCGATCGCCGGGTCGGCGCACTGCAGGATGAACCCGTCGGCCTGTTCACCGGCCAGCCGCAGCGCCTTCGGCCCGTAGCCGGCCATCCACATCTCCAGCCGCCCGCCGCGCACCCACGGGATGCGCACCGGGGTGTCGCCGAGCACGACCTCCCGGCCCTCGGCCAGCTCCTTGACCGCGTGCATCGCGTCCCGGACCGTGGCCAATGTGGACGGACGCTTGCCGATCACCCGGTGCGCCGAGTCGCCGCGCCCGATCCCGCACACCGTGCGGTTGCCGAACATGTCGTTGAGCGTGGCGAACAACGACGCGAGCACCGACCAGTCCCGGGTGCCCGGGCTGGTCACCATCGGGCCGACCGTCATCGCCGAGGTGGCGGCCAGGATCTGCGAGTAGATGACGAACGGCTCCTGCCACAGCACCACGGAGTCGAACGTCCAGCCGTAGCCGAACCCGCAGTCCTCCGCGGCCTTCATCAGCCGGATCACCTCGCGCGCGGGCGGATCCGTCTGCAGCACCACACCGAAGTCCATGACGGCTCCCTAGTTCAGGTACTGGCACAGGTCCCGGGACAGGAACTTCCCGTGCCCGGCGCTGCCGGAGAACCCGGACGGCGACACGATCACCCTGCCGCGGGAGAGCACCGTCTCGACCTTGCCGGTGATCTCGAAGCCTTCGTACGCCGAGTAGTCCACGTTCATGTGGTGGGTCTCGGCGGACAGCGTCTGCTTCGCCGCCGGGTCGTAGACCACGATGTCGGCGTCCGAGCCGGGCGCGATCACGCCCTTGCGCGGGTACAGGCCGAACATGCGCGCCGGGGTGGTCGAGCACGCCTCGACCCACCGGCCCAGCGAAATCTCGCCGGCCACCACACCCTGGTGCAACAGGTCCATCCGGTGCTCGACCCCCGGCATCCCGTTGGGGATCTTCGAGAAGTCCCCCCGGCCGAGCTCCTTCTGGTCCTTGAAGCAGAACGGGCAGTGGTCGGTCGACACCACGCTCAGGTCGTTCGTGCGCAGCCCGCGCCACAGGTCGCCCTGGTGCCACTTCTCCCGCAGTGGCGGGGATGCCACGTACTTCGCGCCCTCGAAGCCCGGCTTGGCGAGGTCCTCGATGGACAGGTAGAGGTACTGGGGGCAGGTCTCGGCGAACACGTTCTGCCCGGTGTTGCGGGCTTCCGCGACGGCCGCAAGCGCTTGCGACGCCGACAGGTGCACGATGTAGAGCGGCGCACCGGTCACCTGTGCGAGCCGGATCGCCCGCGAGGTCGCCTCGCCCTCCAGCTCCGGCGGCCGGGTCAGCCCGTGCTGCACCGGATCGCCCTTGCCCTCGGCCAGCGCCTGCGCGACCAGCTGGTCGATCGCGATGCCGTTCTCCGCGTGCATCATGATCGTGGCGCCGGTCTCGGTCGCCTGCTGCATCGCGCGCAGGATCTCGCCGTCGGTGGAGTAGAACACGCCCGGGTAGGCCATGAACATCTTGAAGCTGGACACCCCGGCGTCGATGCAGGTCTGCATCTCCTTCAGCGTCGTGTCGTTGACGTCGGACAGGATCATGTGGAAGCCGTAGTCGACGGCGCAGTTGCCGCCGGCCTTCTCGTGCCACTTGTCCAGCGTCGGCTGGAGCGTCGATCCCTTGGGCTGCACCGCGAAATCGATGATCGTGGTGGTGCCGCCCCAGGCGGCCGCGATCGTCCCGGTTTCGAAGGTGTCGTGCGAGAACGTGCCGCCGAACGGCATCTCCATGTGCGTGTGGGCGTCGATCCCGCCGGGCATCACGTACTTCCCGGTCGCGTCGATCACCTCGTCGGCCGTGCCGAACAGCCCGGGCGCGGCGACCGCGGCGATCGTCTCGCGCTGGTCGAGCACGTCCGCGCGGCTCGCCCCGGTGGTGGACAGCACCGTGCCGCCCTTGATCAGCGTGCGCATGCGTTCTCCCTCAGGGCGCCACGAGCGGGTCGTAGGAGTCCGGGCGGCGGTCGCGGTAGAACTGCCACAGGTTGCGCACCTCGGACAGCTTGTCCATGTCCAGGTCCCGCACCACGACCTCGTCCTCGGTGTCGGAGGCGGCGTCGCCGACCAGCTCGCCGCGCGGGTCGACGAAGTAGGTCTGACCGTAGAAGTCGTTGTCGCCCAGCGGTTCCACGCCGACCCGGTTGATCGCGCCGACGTAGTACTCGTTCGCCACGGCCGCCGCGGGCTGCTCCAGGCGCCACAGGTACTGCGACAGGCCGCGGCTGGTCGCCGACGGGTTGAACACGATCTTCGCCCCCGCCAGGCCGAGCGCGCGCCAGCCCTCCGGGAAGTGCCGGTCGTAGCAGATGTAGACGCCGATCCGGCCGACCGCGGTGTCGAACACCGGGTAGCCGGTGTTGCCGGGCCGGAAGTAGAACTTCTCCCAGAAGCCCTTGACCTGCGGGATGTGGTTCTTCCGGTACTTACCCAGGTACCTGCCGTCGGCGTCGATCACCGCGGCGGTGTTGTAGTAGACGCCGGCCTGCTCCTCCTCGTACATCGGCGCGACGATGACGATGCCGTGCCGCTCGGCGACCTCCTGCAGCAGCTTGGTCGTCGGGCCGTCCGGGATGCCCTCGGTGTAGGAGTAGTAGTCGGCGTCCTGCACCTGGCAGAAGTACGGGCCGTAGAACAGCTCCTGCAGGCACACCACCTGCGCGCCCTGCGAGGCGGCCGTGCCGATCGCCTCGACGGCGCCGGCGATCATCGAGTCCTTGTCACCCGTCCACCGCTGCTGTACCAACGCGGCTCGGACCAGACTGCTCACGGGTTTCCTCCTTCGGTTGACGGTGCGCCCACGACAGCGCGAGGTAGACGACGAAGGCGCCGACGAGACCGGCGACCCAGCTGTAGTCGTAGAGGGGTTTGAGGAACGGGATCAGCCCGTCGGCGGGGAACGGGCCCTGCGAACCGGGCGCGGTGTAGGCGCCGCCGACCGCGAGCAGCCCGCCCACGGCGGTGGCGACCAGCGCGCGCCAGTTCCAGCCGGCGCGGAACCAGTACCGGCCGCCCTCGGCGTAGAGCCCGGCCAGGTCCAGGTTGGTGCGCTTGACCACCCAGTAGCCGGCCACCAGCACCCCGGCGACCGCGCCGAGCACACCGCCGTAGAAGCCCAGCCAGGCGAAGATGTAGATGTCGGGGTCGGAGTAGAGCTTCCACGGCATGATCACCACGCCGATCACGCCGGTGATCAGCCCGCCGACGGCGAAGGTGATCCGCTTGGGGAAGGCGTTGGAGAAGTCGTAGGACGGGCTGACCACGTTCGCCGCGAGGTTGGCCGAGATCGTGGCGAGCACCAGCGCGATCAGCGCGACCACCACCAGCGCCGGGCTGGAGAACCGGTCGGCCAGCTGCGCCGGGTCCCAGATCGCCTCACCGTAGAGCACCTGGCCGCCCGAGGTGGTCAGGATCGCCACGATCGCGATGAACGTCATCGTGGTCGGCAGGCCGAGCACCTGGCCGCGGGCCTGCGTGCGCTGGCTGCCGCCGAAGCGGGTGAAGTCCGGCATGTTCAGCGACAGCGTCGACCAGAACGCGATCATCGCCATCAGCGACGGCGCGAAGATCGTCCAGAATTCGGTGCCCCAGCCCAGCTTCGCCGGCTCGGACAGGATCGGGCCCAGGCCACCGGCCTTGATGAGGACGTACGCGAGCAGGATCAGGAACCCGACCGACACCAGCGGCGCGGTCCAGTTCTCGAACCGCCGCACCGCCTCCATCCCGCGCCAGATGATCAGCATCTGGACCACCCAGAAGACGCCGAACGACAGCCACAGCGTCCACGGCTGGCCGCCCACCTCGGCCGCGTTGCGCCACCCGGACCCGGTCAGCTTGCCGACCAGGATGTAGATCGCCTCGCCGCCGACCCAGGTCTGGATGCCGAACCAGCCGCACGCGATGAACGCCCGCAGCAGCGCCGCCAGGTTCGCGCCCCGGATCCCGTAGAAGGCGCGGGCGAACACCGGGAACGGGATGCCGTACTTGGTGCCGGCGTGGCTGTTGAGCAGCATCGGGATCAGCACGATCAGGTTGCCCAGGGTGATCGTGATCAGTGCCTGGAGCCAGTTCATCCCCAGCGCGATCAACGAGGCGGCGAGCGCGTAGCTGGGAATGTTGTGCGCCATTCCCATCCACAGGGCGAAATAGTTGTAGGTGCTCCAGGTGCGCTTTTCCACCGGAACCGGAGCGAGCTCGTCGTTGTAGAACCGGCTACCACGGATCGGCGCGGTGTCGCTGAGATCCACCCGGCCGTCGGGTCGCGTGATCTGCGAGGTGGGTTCCATTGCGGAATCGTGCTCGTCCCCGGCGCGGGGGAGGCACTGTCAGAGTGTTCACCGTTGCCCGCGTCGGAACGCATAGTGTCGATTGCGCCCGGCGCGGGCCGGTGCATCACCCGGACGTGCAAGCCGCTCGTGACAGCCGGTCAATCTGAGCGAAACACGGATTCAGAATTCGAAGACCCCGGCGGACTCCGCGGCCGCGGCGCACTTGTTGCCGTAGGTGTGGGTGTAGACCACCGGCTTGCCGCGCCAGTGGCCCTTGGCGGTGGCGGCGACCGGGCTGTAGATCATCGGGCACACCGTCGCCTCACCGGGGATGCGGTCGATGTCACCGTCCACAGTGGTCAGCGTCGTGCAGGCCTTGGCCTTGCGGGGGTGGCTGCCGCCGGGCGGGTGGCAGTCCAGGCTCACGGTGACGACCCGGCCGGCGCCGTCCTGCAGGGAGAGCATGAGGCTGGCCGCGGGCGTCTGGGCCGGCGGCGCGGCCATGCCCAGGACCGACGCCGCGGCGGGGAGTAGGGCGGAAAGAGGCATATCGGGGCTATCGGCTGGACCGCGGGGAAACTGTGTTACCGGTTCGGGTGATCGTCGGACAGATCATGGGCCAGCAGCGCGAGGTAGAGCGACAGCATCGATTCAGGGTCCTCCAACGGCACGCCCAGGACCTGCTCGATGCGCGCGAGCTGCTGGTAGTAGGCGGTGCGGGAGGTGTGCGCCGCCGCGGCCGCCGCCGACTTGTTTCCGCCGTGCTCGCAGTAGTGCCGCAGGGCCTGGACCAGCCGGGTGCCCGACGCCGCGTCCCGGGACAGCAGCGGGCCCAGCTCGCGCTCGGCGAACGCGCGGACCCGCTCGTCGTCGGCGAGCAGGTGCAGCAGCCCGCGCAACCGGACGTCCCGCAGGCAGTGCACCTCGCGGTCGGTGTCCGAGCGCAGCGCCGCCGCGGCGACGTGCGCGGCCTCGACCAGGCTGCGGCGGGCGTGGGCGGCGGTCTCGACCACGGTGCCGACGGCGAGCACAACCGGCACCGAGGTGGGCCGCGCCCGCAGCTCCGCGGACAGCCGGCTCAGCACCGCGTCGATTTTGGCCTGCGGCGACAGCGACAGCAGCGCGCGCACGCTGACGTCGTCGACGACCGCGACGAGCGCGGACACCTTCGCCCGGCGCGTGGCCAGCGAGACCGTCTCGGCGAGGTCCCGCAGCACGGTCGGCGCGGACGCCGCCTGGCGCTGCGACGCGGTCATCCGCGGCCGGACCGCGACGCCCACCAGCCGCCCGGACAACGGCGAGCCCAGCGCGGCCGCGCGGGCCAGCAGTTCGGTGGACGGGGCGGGCGAGGTCATCAGCTCGGCGAGCACCGCCCGGTGCGCCTGCCGCTCCAGGCTGTCCGCCTCGCGGGCGACCAGCCGGTGCACCGCGAGCGCCGATGCCGCCCGCTCGGCGACCACGACGTGCCGGTCCGGCGGCGGGTCGTCGCACACGATCACCAGCCGTCCCCAGTCGTGCCCGCGCGCGCCGACGACGGTGACCAGCCAGCCCGCGTCGGCGTGGTAGCCGGTGCGCTCGCCCAGGTGCACGGTGCGGGAGCGGGCCGGCCAGCCGGTCAGCAGCTCGGCCGGATCACTGCCCGCGGAGTCGTAGGCGAGCACCTCGTGCGCCAGGGTTTCCAGCACGACCGGCGACTCGGTCATGCGCGCGACCTCGCGCAGCACCTCGGCCGGTTCCGCGCCGGCGACGGTGAGCTGCGTGAACACCTGGTGCACGTGCTCGGCGGCACGCAGCTCGGCGACCTGGGCGTCCACGATCAGCCCGTTCACCGCCTCGGTGACCGCGACGTAGCGCGTCTCGCGGGACAGGGTGATCAGCGGCAGCTCGTGCCGCGCGGCGGCGTCGACCAGGGCGCGGGGCAGCGCGTCGCTCCAGTGCCGGACCAGCTCGACCACCAGTCCCGCGGCCCCGGCCTCGGCGAGCCCGTCCACGTACTTCGCCAGCTGCGTGGCGTCGTCCGGCAGCGCGATCCCGGTCGTCAGGACCAGTTCCCCGCCCTTGAGCAGGTGCCCGATGTCGGCGACCTCGGCGACGTGCACCCACCGCACCCGGGTGTCCAGCCGCTGCCCGCCCGCGACCACCTTCGGGCGGCCGTGCCGCAGCACCGGCAGGGCCAGGACGTCCGCGACCGTCGGGTACAAGCGCCACCTCCTCGCCAGAAAGCAGACTGTACGGCCGATCCGGCCATTGGGTACATGTTGTGTGTGGTGGCCGGGCGCGACGGCCACCGAGACTGGCGGGCATGAGCGAATCGGAGCTGCTGGCCCGGCACCGGGCGGTCCTGCCGAACTGGCTGGCCCTGTACTACGACGAGCCCCTGGAGATCGTGCGAGCGCAGGGGAGGCGGGTCACCGATTCCTCCGGAACCACCTATCTGGACTTCTTCGCCGGCATCCTCACCAACGCCATCGGCTACGACATCGCCGAGATCTCCGACGCCATCCGCGCCCAGGTCGACTCCGGCGTCCTGCACACCTCGACGCTGTACCTGATCCGCAAGCAGGTCGAGCTGGCCGAGCAGATCGCTCAGCTGAGCGGCATCCCGGACGCCAAGGTGTTCTTCACCAGCTCCGGCACCGAGGCCAACGAGACCGCGCTGATGCTCGCGACGCAGTACCGCCGCTCCAACCAGGTGCTCGCGATGCGCAACAGCTACCACGGCCGGGCGTTCGCCACGGTCGGCATCACCGGCAACCGCGGCTGGTCGGCCAGCTCGCTGTCCCCGGTCAAGGTCTCCTACGTGCACGGCGGCTACCGCTACCGGGACGCGTTCCGGAACCTTTCCGACGCCGGCTACGTGCGTGCCTGCACCGACGACCTCCGCGACGTCCTGGAGACCACCACCTCGGGGGACGTGGCCGCGTTGATCGCCGAGCCGATCCAGGGCGTCGGCGGGTTCAACGTGCCGCCGGACGGGTTGTTCGCGGCCTTCAAGGAGGTCCTCGACGAATACGGGATCCTGCTGATCTCCGACGAGGTCCAGACCGGCTGGGGCCGCACCGGCGAGCACTTCTGGGGCATCCAGGCGCACGGCGTGACCCCGGACGCGATGACGTTCGCCAAGGGCCTGGGCAACGGGCTGGCGATCGGCGGCGTGGTGGCCCGCGGTGAGGTGATGGACTCGATCACCGCCAACTCGATCTCGACCTTCGGCGGCAACCCGGTGTCCACCGCGGGCGCGAAGGCGACCCTGGACTACCTGCTCAGCCACGACCTGCAGGGCAACGCCGCGAAGCAGGGCGCGCGCCTGATGACCGGGCTGCGCGACCTCGCCGAGCGCTACGACGTCGTCGGCGACGTGCGCGGCAAGGGCCTGATGATCGGCGTCGAGCTGGTCGAGCCGGACGGGTCGCCGAGCCCGGAGTCCGCGCGCCTGGTGCTGGAGGAGACCCGCGCCCGCGGTCTGCTGGCCGGCAAGGGCGGGCTGCACGGCAACGTGATCCGGCTGGCTCCCCCGATGACGTTGACCGACGAGGAAACCGGTGAGGCGCTCGAAATCCTCCGGGAATCGATCGCCGCCGTGCAGGAGGCGCGGAAGTGACGCAGCGGATCAGCCACTGGATCGACGGCAAGACCTGGGCTGGGGTAGCGGACCGGACCGGGGAGGTGTTCGACCCCGCCACCGGTGAAGTACGCGCTCGCGTGGACTTCGCCGGTGGCGGGCAGGTGGACGAGGCCGTCGCGGCGGCCGCGCGTGCCTTCCCCGGCTGGCGGGACACCTCGCTCGCGGCCCGGTCGCGGGTGCTGTTCCGGTTCCGCGAGCTGCTCACCGCCCGCAAGGACGAGCTGGCCGCGATCATCACCGCCGAGCACGGCAAGGTGCTCTCCGACGCGGCGGGGGAGATCGCCCGCGCCATCGAGAACGTCGAGTACGCCTGCGGCGCGCCGCAGATGCTCAAGGGCGGGTTCAGCGAGAACGCCTCCACCGGCGTCGACGTGTACTCGATCGCCCAGCCGCTCGGCGTGGTCGGGGTGATCTCGCCGTTCAACTTCCCGGCGATGGTGCCGCTGTGGTTCGTGCCCAACGCGCTGGCCTGCGGAAACACGGTCGTGCTCAAGCCGAGCGAGAAGGACCCGTCGGCGTCGCTGTTCATCGCCGAGCTGTTCGCCGAGGCCGGGCTGCCCGACGGCGCGCTCAACGTGCTGCACGGCGACAAGGTCGCGGTCGACGGGCTGCTGGAGCACCCGGTGGTGAAGGCGATCTCGTTCGTCGGCTCGACGCCGATCGCGCGGTACGTCTACGAGACCGGCACCCGCCACGGCAAGCGGGTGCAGGCGCTGGGCGGGGCGAAGAACCACATGGTCGTGCTGCCCGACGCCGACCTCGCGCCGGCCGCCGACGCCGCGGTGTCGGCCGGGTTCGGGTCGGCGGGGGAGCGGTGCATGGCGGTGTCGGTGGTCGTCGCCGTGGACCCGATCGCGGACGAGCTGGTCGCCAAGATCGCCTCCCGGATGGCCGGCCTGACGGTCGGTGACGGGCGTGAGGCGGAGTCGGAGATGGGCCCGCTGGTCACCGCGGCGCACCGGGACCGGGTGCGGTCCTATGTGGAGGCCGGGGTCTCGGCGGGGGCGTCGCTGGTCGTGGACGGCCGGTCGGTTTCCGTGTCCGGCGGCGGGTTCTGGCTCGGCCCGACCCTGTTCGACCACGTGCGCACCGACATGCCGATCTACACCGACGAGATCTTCGGCCCGGTGCTGTCGGTCGTCCGGACGGGCAGCTACGACGACGCGCTCGCGCTGGTGAACGCCAACGCCTACGGCAACGGGACGGCGATCTTCACCAACGACGGCCGGGCGGCGCGGCGGTTCCAGAACGAGGTCGAAGTCGGGATGGTCGGGCTCAACGTGCCCATCCCGGTGCCCGTCGGGTACTACTCCTTCGGCGGCTGGAAGGACTCCCTCTTCGGCGACAGCCACGCCTACGGGCCGGAGGGCTTCCACTTCTTCACCCGCACGAAGGTCGTCACGTCCCGCTGGCCGGACCCGTCCCAGGGCGGGGTGAACCTGGGCTTCCCGCGCAACTCCTGAGCGCCCGCTCACCGAGCTGGGACACGCCGCCCGCCACTTCCGTAAACTCGTGGTGAGATACCGCCCGTACGGTTCGGAGGTGAGGCGTGCCCAGCTCGGAGGAGCGTCGCTTCGAGGTCCTGCGCGCCATCGTCGCGGACTACGTGTCGACCCAGGAACCGGTCGGCTCCAAGGCTCTCGTGGACCGGCACAGCCTCGGCGTGTCCAGCGCGACGGTGCGCAACGACATGGCGGTCCTGGAGGAGGAGGGGTACATCACCCAGCCCCACACCAGCGCCGGCCGCATTCCCACGGACAAGGGGTACCGGCTCTTCGTCGACCGGTTGTCCGAGGTCAAGCCGCTCAGCTCGGCCGAACGGCGGGCCATCATCAGCTTCCTCGACGGGGCGCTCGACCTGGACGACGTGCTGCGCCGCTCGGTGCGGCTGCTCGCCCAGCTGACCCGGCAGGTCGCGGTCATCCAGTACCCGACGATGTCCAACTCGTCCCTGCGCCACCTCGAAGTGGTGCCGCTCACACCGGCCCGCCTGATGCTGGTGATCATCACCGACGCCGGACGGGTGGACCAGCGCACGGTGGACCTCGGCGACGTGATGACCGAGGAGAACGTCGCCCGCATCCGCGAGATGCTCAACGCCGCGCTGGCCGGCCGTCGCCTCACCGACGCGGCCTCGCGGGTCACCGAGCTGCCCGACCAGGCGCCCGGCGAACTGCGCGACGCGCTGGTGCGGATCTGCACGCTGCTGGTCGAGCACCTGGTCGAGCACCCCGAGGAACGCCTGGTCCTGGGCGGTACGGCCAACCTCACCCGCAGCGTCGCCGACTTCCCCGGATCGCTGCGCCAGGTGCTGGAGGCGCTCGAGGAACAGGTCGTGGTGCTCAAGCTGCTCGCCGCGGCGCGCAACCCCGGTGCGGTGACCGTGCGCATCGGTGAAGAGAATGAGGACGAGCAGATGCGCAGCACCTCGGTCGTGTCGATCGGCTACGGCAAGAACGACATGCTGCTCGGTGGCATGGGTGTGGTCGGTCCGACCCGGATGGACTACCCCGGCACGATCGCCGCGGTGCGCGCGGTGGCCAACTACGTGGGGCAGATCCTGGCCGGCGGCTAGCCAGGGTGATGCTCGTCTAGGAGGACGGTTCAGAAGGTGGCCAGGGACTACTACGGCATCCTCGGGGTGCCCAAGAACGCGAGTGATCAGGAGATCAAGCGCGCCTACCGCAAGCTCGCCCGCGAGCTGCATCCCGACGTCAACCCGTCCGAGGACGCCCAGCACAGGTTCAGCGAGGTCACCACGGCCTACGAGGTCCTGTCGGACCCGCAGAAGCGCAAGATCGTGGACCTCGGCGGCGACCCGCTGGACAACGGCGCCCGCGCCGGTGGCGGCGGTGACCCGTTCGGCGGGTTCGGTGGTCTCGGCGACATCATGGACGCCTTCTTCGGCGCGGCCACCGGTGGTGGTGGTCGCGGGCGCGGCCCGCGCAGCCGGGTCCAGCCGGGCTCGGACGCGCTGATCCGGATCAGCCTGAGCCTCGAGGAGTGCGCGACCGGGGTCGACAAGGAGATCACGGTCGACACGGCGGTGCTGTGCGACCAGTGCCACGGCAACGGCACGGCCCCCGGCGGCACGGTCAAGACCTGCGACACGTGTGGCGGGCAGGGCGAGATCCAGTCGGTGCAGCGGTCGTTCCTCGGGCAGGTCGTCACGTCGCGGCCGTGCCCGGTGTGCCGCGGCTTCGGCGAGGTCATCACCGACCCGTGCCGCCAGTGTGGTGGCGACGGCCGGGTGCGCGCGCGCCGCTCGGTGACGGCGAAGATCCCGGCCGGGGCGGGCGACGGGATGCGGATCCGGTTGTCGGCGCAGGGCGAGGTGGGTCCCGGTGGCGGCCCGGCGGGCGACCTCTACATCGAGGTCGACGAGGAGCCGCACGAGGTGTTCGTGCGCGAGGGCCACGACCTGCACTGCAACCTGCGGATCCCGATGACGGCGGCGGCGCTGGGCGCCACGGTGCCGCTGGAGACCCTGATCGACGGCGAGTACGAGCTGTCGGTCGACCCGGGCACCCAGTCGGGCACCGAGCTGGTGCTGGCGGGCATGGGCATGCCGCGGCTGCGGTCGTCCGGGCGGGTCGACGGGCGTGGCGACCTGCACGTCCACGTGGACGTCACGGTGCCGACCAAGCTCGACGACGCCCAGCGGGAGCTGCTGCAGCAGCTGGCCCAGCTGCGCGGCGAGGAGTCCGGGATGTCCAACGGGCGGCACCAGGGCGGGCTGTTCTCGAAGCTGCGCGCCAAGAGCCACAAGTAATGCCGTCCACCACGCCGCCGGTGTTCCTCGTCGAGGAGGTGCCTGCTTCGGGTGACCTGGTGCTCGACGGCGAGGAGGCCCGGCACGCGGCGACCGTGCGGCGCATGCGGGCGGGGGAGCGGCTGGTCGTGTCGGACGGCCGGGGCTCGGCCGCGGAGTGCGTGATCGCCGGGGTCCGGCCCCGCTGCGCGCCGGTGCTGGACCTGTCGGTGTCCCGGCGGTGGACCGAGCCCGGGCCCGCGGTGCGGGTCGTCGTGGCGCAGGCGCTGGCCAAGGGCGACCGCGGTGAGCTGGCGGTGGAGCTGACGACGGAGGCCGGGGCGGACGAGATCCTGCCGTGGCGCGCCGAGCGCAGTGTGGTGCGCTGGGAGGAGGGCCCGCGCGGGGCGAAGGCGCTGGCCCGCTGGCAGAACACGGCGCGCGCGGCGGCGAAGCAGGCCCGGCGGGCGTGGGTGCCGCCGGTTCGCGAGCCGGTGACCACGGCGCAGCTGGCCGAGGTGGTGGCGCGGGCGGCCTGCGCGGTGGTGCTCGAAGGCAGCGCTTCGCGGCGGCTGACTTCGTTGTCGCTGCCCGAGGCCGGTGACGTGGTGCTGGTGGTGGGCCCGGAGGGCGGCATCACGGACGGCGAGCTGGAGACCCTGACCGCGGCGGGCGCCGTCGGGGTCCGCCTGGGCCCGACGGTGCTGCGAACCTCAACCGCGGCGGCGGTGGCGCTGGGCGCCCTGGGCGCGATGACGTCCCGCTGGGCTTGATTCCGGCTGGGCCGGTGGCGGCTGGGCCGCCCTGGGCCCAATGCCCCCCCCCGCTGCGGTGCCGACCTCCCCAAGTCCGCCACGGCGTGGCGCATTCCACGCCCAGCCCAACCTCCGCGCTCGAACCCCTCACCGGCCGCGCCGGGCCACCCCCGATCGTCACGCAGCGTGGTCGCCGTTCCGGGCGAATCAGCCCGGTGGCGGCGCCCGCGAACCCGCGCCCCACCGGCGCGGACGCCCATTCGCGTACCGGCCGTCTTCGGAACCTGGAAAAAAAATGGGTGTCGACTGTGGCGCACGAGCCGTCGCACCCATTACCCTGGCCCACACGACACCTGGGGTGGCCCCCGGGTGCCCAAAGCCCCGCCGGACACCTCCCCCCTCGGTCCGGCGGAGCCGCGGAGGCGGTGGAGCGACCCCCAGGCTCCACCGCCCCGCGGCGTCTCCCGCGATCCGCGACTTCCCTTGTGCCACCGGGCATCCCGGCACGCGATAGGGTTCGCCGCATGAGTGATGCCGAGACGTTGTTCGAGCGGATCATCGCGGGCGAGATTCCGAGCGACAAGGTGTACGAAACCGAAACAACTTTCGCGTTTCGTGATATCCAGCCGCAGGCCCGCGTGCACGTGCTCGTGGTGCCGAAGAAGCGTTACCGGAATGTCGCCGAGCTGGCCGCGGCCGATCCGCAACTGCTGTCCGACGTGCTGACCACCGCCGCGAAGGTCGCCGAGCTGGAGGGCATCGCCGAGTCGGGCTACCGCGTGGTCTTCAACACGGAGGGTGACGCCGGCCAGACCGTCTTCCACGTGCACGCGCACGTCCTGGGCGGGGAGCAGCTCGGGTTCTTCGGGCGACTCGCGAAGTAACCGACTGCGCGCGACCCGCCCGGCCCGCTAGCATCGATGGGGTAAGCAGGAAGCGAGCAGCGGAAACGCAGAAGGCAGGCCCGAGGAAACTTGGCCGGAACCGCACAGGGTGGAGCCGCCCGATCGGACGTTCCCGACAGCGCCGGGGACGTCACTGAGACCACCGGAACCGCACGGAGCACGCGCAGCGCCCAGTCCCGGTTCCCCATCCCGGACGGCGCCGTGCTGACGCTGCTCGGATCCCGCGACGAGAACCTGCGGGTCGCCGAGGAACTGCTGGCCGCCGACGTGCACGTCCGGGGCAACGAGGTCACCCTCACCGGGGAGCCCGCGGACGTCGCGTTCGGCGAGCGCGTCTTCGCCGAGCTGGTCGCCCTGGCCGGGCGCGGCCAGCAGGTCGGCCCGGACACCGTCCGCCGCACCGTCGGCATGCTCTCGGCGGGCGGCACGGAGTCGCCCGCCGAAGTGCTCAGCATGGACATCCTGTCCCGGCGTGGCCGCACCATCCGCCCCAAGACGCTGAACCAGAAGCGCTACGTCGACGCCATCGACAAGCACACGATCGTGTTCGGGGTCGGCCCAGCCGGCACCGGCAAGACGTACCTGGCGATGGCGAAGGCCGTGCAGGCACTGCAGGCCAAGCAGATCACCCGGATCATCCTCACCCGCCCCGCGGTCGAGGCCGGGGAGCGGCTCGGCTTCCTGCCGGGCACGCTGTCCGAGAAGATCGACCCGTACCTGCGGCCGCTCTACGACGCGCTGCACGACATGGTCGACCCGGACTCGATCCCGCGCCTGATCCAGGCCGGCACGATCGAGATCGCGCCGCTGGCCTACATGCGCGGCCGCACCCTCAACGACGCGTTCATCATCCTCGACGAGGCGCAGAACACCACGCCCGAGCAGATGAAGATGTTCCTCACCCGGCTCGGCTTCGGCTCGAAGATCGTGGTGACCGGCGACATCACGCAGGTCGACCTGCCGACCGGGCAGAAGTCGGGCCTGCGGGTGGTGCGTGACATCCTGGAAGGCGTGGAAGACTTGCATTTCGCCACGCTGACCAGCTCCGACGTGGTGCGCCACCGGCTGGTCGGGGACATCGTGGACGCCTACGAGAAGTGGCAGGCCGAGCAGGACACGGGTCGAGGCCCCGGCAGTGTCAGTTCGGGCTGGCGGGGCCGGCACTGAGCATGACCATCGAGATCGCGAACGAGTCCGGTGTCGCGGTGGACGAGACCTCGATCGTCGCCGCCGCGCGCTTCGCGCTGGACCGCATGGAGGTCAGCCCGCTCGCCGAGCTGTCGGTGGTGCTGGTGACCCTGGACGTCATGTCCGACCTGCACGAACGCTGGATGGACCTGCCCGGTCCCACCGACGTCATGGCCTTCCCGATGGACGAGCTGGACGCCGCCCGCCGCCCGGACGCCGGTGACCCGTCACCGGCGTTGCTCGGCGACATCGTGCTGTGCCCGGCCTTCGCCAGGGACCAGGCCCGCACGGCCGGTCACTCCCTGCTCGACGAGCTGCACCTGCTCACCGTGCACGGCGTGCTGCACCTGCTCGGCTACGACCACGCCGAACCGGCCGAGGAACGCGAGATGTTCGGGCTGCAGAAGCGGATCCTCGCCGACTTCCAGGCCGCGGTCGCCGAGGCCAAGCGGCGCGACGCGCAGCGCACGGCCGACGACCGGCTGCTGGGAGCCGCGGGCCTGGACGGCCCGGCCGACGCCGAGAGCTGAGGCCACCGGAGATGGCGAGTTCAGCCGCTCTGCTGGTGATCGCCGTGGCGCTGGTGCTGCTCGGCGGCCTGCTCGCGGCCGCCGACGCGGCGGTCAGCAGCGTGTCGAAGGCCCGCGCCGAGGGGCTGATCCGGATGGGCCGCCCCGGCGCCCGCCAGCTGGCCATGGTGATCGACGAGCGGCGACGGCACATCAACCTGCTCGTGCTGCTGCGGCTGGGTTGTGAGCTCACCGCGACGGTCCTGGTCACCGTGGTGTTCCTGCGGTGGATCGAGCCCGAGGCGCTGGCGGTGGTGGTGGCCGCGCTGGTGATGCTGCTGGTCAGCTACGTCCTCATCGGCGTCGGTCCGCGCACGATCGGCCGCCAGCACCCCTACCGCGTCGGCACGCTGGTGGCCTGGCCGGTGCGGGTGCTCGGCTCCGTCCTCGGACCGCTGTCCCGGCTGCTGATCATCATCGGCAACGCGATCACCCCCGGGCAGGGCTTCCGCGAAGGCCCGTTCACCACGGAAATCGAGCTGCGTGAGCTGGCCGACCTGGCCGAGGAGCGCGGGGTGGTGGAGCCGGGCGAGCGGCAGATGATCCACTCGGTGTTCGAGCTGGGCGACACGGTCGCGCGCGAGGTGATGGTGCCGCGCACCGAGATCATCTGGATCGAGCAGACCAAGAGCGTCCGGCAGGCGCTGGCCCTGTCGCTGCGCACCGGCTTCACGCGGCTGCCGGTGATCGACGAGTCGGTGGACGACATCGTCGGCGTGGTCAACATCAAGGACCTGGTGCGCGCGCAGCTCGAGGGCGGCGAGGCCAGACCGGTGGCGGACCTGATGTACCCGGCGAGCTTCGTGCCGGACTCCAAGCGCCTGGACGACCTGCTGCGGGAGATGCAGGTGTCGCACAACCACCTGGCGATCGCGGTCGACGAGTACGGCGGCACCGCGGGCCTGCTGACCATCGAGGACATCCTGGAGGAGATCGTCGGCGAGATCACCGACGAGTCCGACCAGGAGGAGCGGCCGCCGGTCGAGCACCTCGACGACCGCACGGTGCGGGTGTCGGCGCGGCTGGGCGTCGGCGACCTGGGCGAGCTGTTCGGACTGGACCTGGAGGACCACGACGTGGAGACCGTCGGCGGCCTGCTCGCGCAGCGGCTCGGCCGGGTGCCGCTGCCCGGCGCCGAGGCCGAGGTGGACGGGCTGCGGCTGCACGCCGAGGGCGGCAAGGACCGCCGCGGACGGATGCGGATCACGACCGTGGTGGTGCAGGCGGAGAGCGACGAGCTGGCCGGACGTAGGGTGCGTACCGGAAACGGTGACCACGACGAGGCCGACAGGAGTGTGGACCATGCCTGAGCTGGACCCGGAGGACGAGAAGATCGTCATCCTCGCCCGATCCGCGCGGGCGCGGAACTCCGCCGCCGAGGGCGCCGCGGTGCGCGACACCGACGGCCGCACCTACGCGGCCACCACGGTCGACCTGCCGTCGTTCAAGATCACCGCGCTGCAGGCCGCGGTCGCGGCGGCGGTGTCCAGCGGGGCGGAGGGCCTGGAGGCGGCCGCGGTCGTCACGGCCGAGCCGTTCGTGGCCGAGGCGTCCGTGCAGGCCGTGCGCGACCTGGCGAAGACGGCGGCGATCCTGCGGGCCGACCCGTCCGGAACCGTGCGGGAAATCCTGTGACCCACCGCTCCGGTTTCGCCTGCTTCGTCGGCCGCCCCAACGCCGGCAAGTCCACCCTGACCAACTCACTGGTCGGCACCAAGGTCGCGATCACCTCGAGCAAGCCGCAGACCACCCGGCACGCCATCCGCGGCATCGTCCACCGCGACGACGCCCAGCTGGTCATCGTGGACACGCCGGGCGTGCACAAGCCGCGGACCCTGCTCGGGCAGCGGCTCAACGACGTCGTGCGCGAGACGTGGTCCGAAGTGGACGTCGTCGGGTTCTGCGTGCCCGCCGACGAGAAGGTCGGCCCCGGTGACCGCTACATCGCGAGCGAGCTGCGCAAGGTCGCCCAGCGCACGCCGGTGATCGGGATCGTCACCAAGACCGACCTGGCCAAGCCGGAGCAGATCGCCGAGCAGCTGCTGGCGCTGCAGGACGTGCTGGACTTCGAGGAGCTGATCCCGGTGTCCGCCGTGGACGGTTTCCAGGTCCAGCAGCTGGAGGACCTGCTCGTCGCGCGGCTGCCGGAGGGCCCGCAGCTCTACCCGGACGGCGACCTGACCGACGAGCCCGAGCAGACGCTCGTGGCGGAGCTGATCCGCGAGGCGGCGCTGGAGGGCGTGCGCGACGAGCTGCCGCACTCCATCGCGGTGACCGTGGAGGAGATGCTGCCGCGCGAGGACAAGCGCGACCTGCTCGACATCTACGCGACGGTGTACGTCGAGCGGCCCAGCCAGAAGGGGATCATCCTGGGCCACCAGGGCGAACGCATGAAGGCGGTGGGCGCGCAGGCGCGGCAGCAGATCCAGAAGCTGCTGGGCACCAAGGTCTACCTCAACCTGCACGTGAAGGTCGCGAAGGACTGGCAGCGCGACCCGAAGCAGTTGCGCCGCCTGGGTTTCTAGCCGGTTCCTGGTCCGCTGCGGATCACCGGGTACGCTGCCGCCCGACGTGATCCACTTCGAGGGGGAATCCAGTGACCAATCCCTACGGCCAGCCGGGCCAGCCACCTTACGGGCAGTACCCGCAGACCGGCCAGCAGCCCTACGGCCAGCCCTCGGGCGGGTTCCAGCAGCCGTACGGCCAGCCCGGCTATCCCCAGCCCGGTTACCCGCAGAGCCCGGCGTACGGGATGCCGCAGGGGCATCCGGGGCAGCCGCCGTACGGCCGCATCCCGCCGATGCCGGGACAGGCGCACATCGTCGTGCCGGGCTCGCAGATCCAGTTCCCGCACACGCCGCCGCTCGTGCTCGCCACGATGGGCAGCCGGTTCCTCGCCCGGATCGTGGACGGCCTGATCATCGCGGTGCCGCTGATGATCCTGGTGCTGGTCCTGCAGCTCGCGGTGCTCGCCGGTGACCCGGGCACGTGGTGGATCTTCCTGCTGTTCCTGCCGCTGACGTCGCTGTCCGTCCTGGTCTACGAGGGCACGATGCTCGCCACGCGCGGTGCGACGGTGGGCAAGAACGTGGCCGGCATCCGGATCGTCACCGAGCAGTCGGCGGGGCAGCCGGGCGCCGGGATCGGTGGCGGGCCCGCCTTCACCCGGTTGGCCACGATGGTGCTGCCGGGTCTCATCCCGTGCATCGGTGGCCTGGTCGAGCTGCTGGTGGTCCTCTCGCCGTTCTTCGACGAGCAGGCGCGGCAGGGCTGGCACGACAAAGCCGCGAAGACTTACGCCATTTCGACGAAGGCGCTGTACTGAAGTCATGACGGTGCGGCGGTCGTGGCGGAGCGTGCGGGTGACCCCCGCCGTGGCCGCGGCCGGTCTCGCGGCCGGCGCGGCGCTCGGCACGGGGGTGCTCCGGATCCCGTGCTGGTTCCACGCCCTGACCGGCCTGGACTGCCCGTTCTGCGGCGGGAGCCGGGCGCTGGGCGCGTTGTTGCACGGGGACGTCCTCGCGGCTCTGTCGTACAACGCGTTCGCGCTGGTGGTGCTTCTGCCGCTGGCGGTGGTCACGCTGGTCGACGCGGCGCGATGGGAGGCGGGGCGGGCCCGGCGGCGGTCGGTGCCGAGGACCCGGG